>DATFQP010000274.1:0-5861 GCA_035264145.1 Propionibacteriaceae bacterium | reverse complement strand
TAGTGCCCGAAGACGTCGGAGTCGGTGGCTTGATTCTCGCCGCGATCCAACCGGGTGATCGCCTCCATGTCATCGTCCGCCAACTCGAAGTCGAAGACGTCGAAATTCTCTGCCATCCGCTCCGGATTGCCGGACTTCGGGATCGGCACCAGCCCGAGCTGAATGTGCCAACGAAGGATGACCTGCGTCGGGGACTTGCCATAGTTGCCGGCAACCTCGGTGATCACCGGATCCGTGCGGAGATCACTGCTGGCGCCGATTGGACTCCACGACTCGGTCACGATCTGGTGTTCAGCGTGGAAGGCGCGGCTGGCCTGGCGGGTCGTGTAGGGGTTCAGCTGTATCTGGTTGACATCCGGCACGATGCCGGTTTCGTCCAGCACCCTCTGCAGATGGGCGGGCTTGAAGTTGGACGTGCCGATCGCGCGGAGAGCGCCGGAGTCGAGCAGCTCGCCGAGTCCGCGCACCGCATCGACGTAGTGGTCCTGGTCCGGGTTAGGCCAATGCACGAGTAGCAGGTCGAGATAGTCCAGACCGAGTCGATCGAGACTTGCCTCGTGGGCCCGCTGTACTCCGGCGACGCTGTGCCAATGGCGGTTGAACTTGCTGGTGACGAACAGCTCAGCGCGATCGATGCCCGAGTCGCGAATTCCCCGGCCGACGGCTTCCTCGTTGTGGTAGTTCTCCGCGGTGTCGATCAGCCGGTAGCCCGTTTCAATCGCCGCGCGCACCGCCGTCGCGGCCTCGGCCCCCTGCAGTGGTGAGGTGCCGAAACCGAGAACGGGAATCGTCGAACCGTGGATCAACTGCACGGTAGGGGCCAGTTTCGTGGGCATGAGGTCTCCTCAGCATGTCGACCTGAACTCCAACTGAGCACGCCGGCGGAGTCCTTTCCCGTCCACCCTATGGAGAGTGGCTGTTAGCCAGGGAGCCGGTAGTGGTGTTCATCCACGTTGATCACCAGACCATCGGTGATCAACGACGCCAAAGCGCGCGCACGCTGGCCGGCGTCCGGCCAGTGCCCTTGAAGCTCGCGAACCGAGACTGGCGACTCGGCCGCCCTGAACGCGGCGAGCAGCACCCCGCGGCACTGCCGGTCGGTGCCTTCGTAGCCTTGATGGGGTCGACGCCGGTCGACTGGAGATGGCCGCTGTCCGTTGCGTCGCCATCTGCAGAGATCGCTCACTGGACACGACGCGCATCGCGGCGCCCGAGCGGTGCAGACGAGCGCGCCAAGCTCCATGGACGCGACGGCCCATCGAGCCGCATGCCCTCCTTGTCGCGGCAAGAATGCGCGTGCCTGCGCGCGCTCGAGCGCCGTCATTGTCGGAGGAGGCAGTGCCAACCCTGATGAGATGCGGCTCAGCACCCGCCGGACGTTTGTGTCGAGCACGACCTCACGCCGGGAATAGGCGAAGGCCAAGATCGCGCCGGCGGTGTATTCACCAATGCCGGGCAGCCGCAGCAACTCCTGCTTGTCAGCGGGAACATTGCCGCCGTGCTGACTCGTGATCACCGAAGCGGCGGCGTGCAATCGCAGCGCTCGGCGAGGGTAGCCGAGCCGACCCCACGCCCGTACGGCCTCGCCGGCCGGTGCGGCGGCCAATGCCGACGGTGTCGGCCAGCGTTCAATCCAAAGTCGCCACGGCTCTCGCACGCGTGCCACGGGCGTCTGCTGCAGCATGAATTCGCTGACCATCACCTGCCACGGAGTCGCCTCCGCTCGTCGCCACGGAAGATCACGGGCGTTGCTCCGGTACCACTGGAGGACCCGGCGGACGACTTCCCTGCGCTCACCGGCAGGGAGCGGACCGGCGGCAGTGGGCGCCGCGTCAGAGGCCTGCACGTACGCCACGGTAGTGGCAAGGGCGGCGAACCTTGCGCACACTGCAAGACCGCCCGGGCGAGCTCTGGACGGGCAGCTGACCTGCGCGGCAGGCGAGCACGGGCCTCATGCAAACGAGATGGGGAGCCACGCGAGTCGGGCACTACCTGGTCACCGCGCCCCTGACTGACGCCCAAGACTGTCCACGTGCGCATGGTCATTCATGATTGAAGCGGCGAATCACTCCAGCCGCTCGGTGTAGGCCGATTCGGCTAGGCGCACGAGGCCGTCGCGGATCACCCGCGCCCTGCCCTCGCCGACGCCGTCCACCGCTTGCAAATCGGCGGTGGTGGCACCGAACAGCGTCTGCAGGTCGCCGAAGTGCTCGATCAGCCGAGCGCTGAGTTGCGGTGAGAGCCGCTTGATCTGCGCCACCTGGCGGTAACCGCGGGCGCTGATCCGGGTGTCGAGGTGAGTGGTGTGGTTGAATCCCAAGGCTCGGGCCACGGCGAGCGGTTCCAGCAGCTCCGCCTCGCTGAGCCCATGCAGGCCATCCAGGCTGAAGCTGGGAGTCGGGTCGATTGGCTCATAGTCCTTCTCGATCAAGACACGGAGCAGCTCCAGTCCGGCGTTCAGCTCGAAAAGTTGCAAGGCCAGCAGGCGCCCGTCCGTGCCGAGCTGGGCCACATAGCCGCTCAGCTCAAGATCAAGCCGGCGGACCATCTCCAGTCGCTGGGCCAGGAGAGCCAGATCCTTGACCGTCACTTGATCTTGAACTTCGAGGGAGGACAGCCGATTCGTAACCTCGGTCAGCCGCACCCGATACCGCTCGAACGTCTGCAAGGCCTGGTTCGCCCTCGACAAGATCTGCTCGGAGCGCTCCACCTGGTGACGGCTGTGGTCGAGATAGAGCGAGATGGTCGACATCGACGCCGAAATGGAGACGACCGGCAGTCCGGACTGCCGGGCGACCCGGTCCGCCGTACGGTGCCGAGTGCCGGTTTCCACGGTGTCGATGGCCGGGTCGGGCATCAGCTGGACGCCCGCGGCAAGGATCCGGTCCGTAGCGGGGTCGACGATGATCGCGCCGTCCATCTTCGCCAGCTCACGAAGCGCCGTGGGGGTGTAGGGCACGTCGAGCGGGAAGCCGCCGGTGGAGATGTGGCTGATGACGCGGTTTTGCCCGAGGACGATCAGGCCACCGGTACGGCCGCGGAGGATGCGCTCGAAGCCTTCGCGCAGCTGAGTACCCGGTGCCATCCGCGCGACGTAATCCAAAAGGCGGCGCCCAGGGTCGATCTCGTGCGCCCCCATTGATCTTCCCCCGCGTCGACTCCCCGCTCTGCGGGCCTCGCCGCATCATACGGGCACCGAGCGCATGCCCTGCCCGGATTCTCAGAGCTCGCTCTGCATCTCGGATACCGCTCAGCCCGCCGACCTCGGCTCTCCCGGCCGGCCGACGATGGACAGCGTCTGTAAAGCACAAGCCAGGGTCGGGGCAGCATGGACCCGCAAGCCACCTCGCACGGTGGTCATCCGGTCCCGGGCGTCTCGTGTCTCGGCGGGGATGATGGCTTCCGTGAAGCCGAGCCGCTCCGCCTCCGCGAGGCGGCGCTCGGTGCTGGGAATCCGGCGGAGCTCGCCCGCCAGCCCCACCTCACCGACGGCCACCATGCGCTGACCGACGCGAATACCGCGCTGAGCCGATGCGATGGCGATGGCCGCGGCTAGATCAGCGGCCGGATCGACCACTCTTGCCCCGCCGACAGTGGACAGGTAGACGTCGGAGTTGTACATCGTCAGGGCGCAGCGCCGCTCAAGGACCGCGAGCACCATCGCCATCCGGCCGGAATCGACCCCGTGCATGACCCGGCGAGGCTGCGGCAGGACTGTCGTCGCTACCAGCGCCTGCAACTCGGCCAGGAGGGGTCGGCGTCCTTCGAGTGTGACCGTGACACATGTCCCGGGCACGGCCTCGGAGTGCCGGGACGTGAACAGCCCGGAGGGATCGGGGACCTCGACGATTCCTGAATCGGCCATCTCGAAGCAGCCCACCTCGTCGGCCGGGCCAAAACGGTTCTTGGTGGCCCGCACCATGCGGAAACCCGAGTGCCTATCACCGTCGAAGGCGAGCACGACGTCGACCAGGTGCTCGAGCAGCCGAGGCCCCGCGATGCCGCCGTCCTTGGTCACGTGACCGACGATGATCACGGCCATGCCTCGGCGTTTCGCGACCCGAACCAGGGCGCCCGTCACCTCCCGCACCTGGGTCACTCCGCCGGGGGAGCCATCGGCTTCGGCGGTACTGATGGTCTGTACGGAGTCGACCACCAGGAGCGATGGCGCAGCTTCCTCGATATGGCCCAGCACCGTCCCGAGGTCGTTCTCGGCCGCAAGCAGCAACTGGTCTGCCAACGCATGGGTACGTCCCGCACGGAGGCGGACCTGAGCGGGCGATTCTTCGCCGGCCACGTACAGCGTCGTACGCCCTGCCCTGGCCCAGCGGGCGGCGACCTCCAGCAGCAGCGTCGACTTGCCGACTCCCGGTTCACCCGCCAGCAGCACGACCGCGCCGGGAACGATCCCATCGCCGAGCACCCGGTCCAATTCCGCCACGCCGGTCAGCATCCGCTTGGCCTGATCGGCACTCACCCGGCCGATGGGCAGCGCCTTGCTGCTGGGAACCGTCGACGTCAGCGAGGCCATCTTGGGGGCGCCCGTCTCGACCACACTGCCCCACGCCTGGCATTCGCCGCACCGGCCCACCCAGCGGCTGGTCGTCCAGCCGCATTCGGTGCACTTGAGGGAACGCCGGGTCACGGTCGAGGCCATGCCGAGGACGTTAGACCGCCCCGCCGACAGTCGATTGGGTCAGCGAGGAAGCGTGTCGGCGATCGTCAGGACCCGATCATTGGCTTCCGGTTCACCAACGGTGATGCGGATACCGTCGCCACGATCACCGGCCATAAAAGGGCGGACAGCCAACCCGCCCGCCGTGAATGCCTCGGTGTACGCGGCGGTCCGCGGACCGGCCGGCAGCCAGACGAAATTCCCTTGTGCATCGGGCACGTCGAAGCCACGATCGACAAGGCCTTGCACAAGGTCCCCCCGCGCCTTCACCAGCTCAGTCACCCGCACCATCAACTCGTCCTCTGCGGCCAATGACGCGACGGCGGCGGCCTGAGCAACTCGGGAAACACCGAACGGCAATGAGGCCGCCCGCACGCCACCCGCCAGCTCCGGCCCGGTGACGCCGTAGCCGATCCGAAAGCCCGCCAAGCCGTAGGCCTTGGAGAACGTGCGAAGCACGGCGACGTTCGAGCGATCGCTCTGGACCTCCAGACCCCTGACCGCCGAAGGATCGGTGATGAACTCCACGTACGCCTCGTCCAACACCACAAGGACCTCCGCCGGAACGGAGTTGAGGAAGTCGATCACCGCGTCATGGCGCAGTGCCGGACCGGTCGGGTTGTTGGGTGTGCAGAGCAGGATCACTCTGGTCTGCGGGCGTACAGCGGCGCGCATCGCAGCAAGATCATGGACCGCGCCGGGTGCCAGCGGCACGGCCACCGGGGTTGCGCCGGTGAGCTGTACGGCGATCGGATAGGCCTCGAAGCTCCGCCAGGCAAAGATCACCTCATCGCCAGGTTCGCAGACCGCCTGCAACAGGGCGTAAAGCACCGCGACCGAACCTGCACCGAAGGCCAACTGCGATTGATCGACGCCCAGCCGGGCCGCGACGGCCTCGCTGACCGCGGTGTTTGCCATGTCGGGATAGCGGTTCATCTGGGCGCACGCCCGAGCAGTTGCCGCGAGCACGCTGGGCAGCGGCGGATACGGGTTCTCGTTGCTCGACAGCTTGTATGAGGCGGCGCCGGAGCCAGCCGGTTTTCCGGGCAGGTAGCGGGGCAGCCCGGCGAGCGCCGGTCGCACTCGTACGGTCACAGAGTGACCTCACCGCGGGGGGTGCTGAATACCGCTGCGACCAGCCCCGGACGTCCGTTCGGTTGAGTCCAATCGACGTCCACGTCACGCA
>DATFQP010000273.1:0-8828 GCA_035264145.1 Propionibacteriaceae bacterium | reverse complement strand
GGAGGATCGCTGATCAAGAGCCGATACGCCGAGCCGGCGAACCACTCCTGGTATTGCCGGCTGGTCCACTGACGCTGCCGGGTAAGGCGGTCGTAGACCGCGGGATCCATCAAGATCCACATCGTGTCGATGGCCTCGTTCGGGGTGCACCCGTCACGAAGCGGAGCCTTGGTGATCATGGTGTCAACCAGCCACCGAGCCGTGACGGCACGCGCGGTGATCATCTGCGCGGCCAAGCGCGCCAGTTCGGCGTCGGCAGATGATCCCTCGAACAAGGCAAGCACGAGTCCGGACGAGCGGGACTGTGCTGGTGTGATCACAGCAGCGGCGATCGCCAGGAATTGCTCGACCGTCGCTGCCTGCTCGGCGGCGCGCGCCCACTGCCGGTCGAGAACGGCAACCTGGTCGTCATCCCCGGCGATCGCCACATCGATGGCTGCCTTGAGGACGCGCGCTTTCGTTCCGAAAAGCGCTTCGACCGTCGGTAGGGCCACGCCTGCGCCGCCGGCGATCGCTCGCATCGTCGCTCCCGCATAGCCGCGAGCCAGGAACTCTGCCGTCGCTGCTTTCAACACGCGCTGCCTCGTGAGTCGCGCCGAGGTAGCGCGCCGATCCGAGCGGTACGTCCTACGGCGGCTTGGCCCGCTTTGCGTCACCTTGCCAAAATCAATTATGGGATAACCATAACCAATATTCAGATGAAAGTGCCGCGCCGCTGCATGAGCAAGGAGTACAGGGTCTGCTGAATGGTTTCGCGGACCTGGTCGGTGACGTTGAAAACGATCATGGGATCGTCTGCGGCGCCCGGGGGCAGTTCGTCGGTGGCGATCGCCTCACCGATCGAGATGATCCACTTGCTGGGGAGGGGTATGAGGCCCAGCGGGCCGAGCCACGGGAATAGTGGGGTGATCGGAAAATACGGGATGCCCATCGCTCGAGCGAGGACTGGCACCCGGGCGATCAGCGGATAGATCTCCTCGGAGCCGATGATCGAGACCGGGATGATCGGGACCTGTGCTCGCACTGCGGCCGAGACAAAACCACCTCGGCCGAACCTCTGCAGCTTGTAGCGATCTGCGTACGGCTTCCCCAGCCCCTTGAAGCCTTCCGGAAAAACGGCGACAAGTTGATCATCGGCCAACAACCGGTCCGCGTCCTCCTGGCAGGCCAGCGTGGTGCCGGTCTTGCGAGCAAGGTCGGCGGCGTACGGGGTGGAGAAGATCAAGTCCGCGCCGAGCGTCCGGACGTGGCGGCCAATCTCGTCGTAGACGGCCGAATGCAGGACTATGCCGTCGATCGGCAACGTGCCGGCGTGGTTGGCTACCAGCAGCGCTGATCCGGAGGTTGGTAGGTTCTCCGCGCCACGCACGTCGAGGCGGAACCAGGACTGGACCATGGGCCTCAGCAGGGGCAGGAAGATCTGCTCGGTGAATTCGGGATCGAAACCGAACTCGTCGATCGGATAGCTCCCCGACAGTCGCGCTCGGGCGAACGCGATGGCCTCGTCCAGGCTGATCGGCCAGGTGACTCCGAGGCTCTGGGCAGCAGTCATGGCGGTCCGCAGCGGGTCCCTGGAAAGCTCGCGCAGTGTACGGATCGGAAGCGAACCCAAGGTCGCCATGCGCTGTCCGGTGAGCCGAACCAGATCGCTGAGGAGGTCGGCGAGATCGTCCGACGGCGCGGAAGCGGCCGGCTCTTCCGCTGCGGGGTCATCCGGTTCCGCCTGAGGCCCAGCAGCCGGTGAACGCCGGGCACCTGGGCCGGCTGGCTCCCGGCTGGCGAAGTCGATGATCTCCGCGTCAGCCACGACCGGTCTCCGTGGTTGAGGCGTTGACCATCCGGCTGAGGTGACCGAGCAGGGCGTCGACCCGGTCAGCGCTCAACAGGCCCGGTGTCGTAGTCGCGACAAACTCCGCCAACGCCCGCTTACTGGTATAGGCCGGAGAGAAGCCAGTTGCCGCCTGGAACTGGCTCGTGTCCATGCCCCGACCGTACGTCAAGGCGTCGATCTGGTCGGTGGAGAAGTCGAGAAGCCTGGCTTGGCGGCCGAAAGTGGCCAGGACGGGCGCCAGCGGCTGGGGGACGCCGACAGTCGGCCGACCCATCATCCGTAGCGCTTGCGACAACGTGACCATGTCGTCGGCCGCCACGTTGAAGGTGCCCGCCACATCCTGGGCGGTCACCAGGGCCAGCGCGTCCACAGCATCGCTGGGATGCAAGAACTGAAGTCGAGCGTCGAACCCCAAGACCCGCGGCACCACTGGCAACCGCAGGTAGCGGGTGATCTGACTGTCCACGCCGGCCCCCATCAGGTTGGCGAGCCGCAGTGTGCTGACCACGATGTCGGGGCGGCGGGTGGCAAGTCCGCGAACGTAGGTCTCGACCTCCAGCGAGTCCTTCCCGAAACCGGTCCTTGGCTGGACACGAGGGGACATCTCTTCGGTGAACTTGGCAGGATCTCGCGGCGACGCCCCGTAGACCGAGATCGAGCTTTGGACCACGAGCTTGCGCAGCGTCTCGGTCGTCTGGCAAGCAGCGAGCAGTTGCATCGTGCCGATGACATTGATCTCTTTCATCGACGCCCAGCTGCCGGCACCCATGGGAGTGGCCACCATTGCCAGATGGACGACGGTGTCCACTTCCCTGCTGGCGATGATCTTGGCGATCAGGGGGTTGCGGATGTCGGCACGAAGGAACGTGACGTTGCCCAGATCGTGCCTGGGTGGCGCCACATCGACCCCGACGACGGTGTACTGATCGTCCTTGGCCAGCGTGCGGGCAAAGCGGGCCCCAAGGTCTCGCGAGACCCCAGTGACCAGGACCACCCGTGGCATGGGTTCTTCGAAGCGGCCTATTTGCCGGCGCGACGGCGCTGGATACGAGTGCGCTTGAGCAACTTGCGGTGCTTCTTCTTCGCCATCCGCTTGCGCCGCTTCTTGATGACCGAACCCACGATGTATGACCTCTCATTGCCGGCCACGCGTCAGCCGACACTCCATGCAGCGTGACGTCCTTCGTCAGCCAAGTACGGAATGTTACCCATGCGGCGACACGGTCCGCGACTTCGCGACCCAACTGGCGGCCAGGTCACAGCGGCGACCGGGCAAGGTGAGCATAGGCTCGTTCGCCGTGGCCGGCTATCTCGCAGACTTCGGTCCCGGTTCAGGTCGGCGGAGCGCTCCGCGATCATGGTTGCGATCGGACGCTCCGCAACTGAATCTCGACGGCGACTGGCGTTTCCACTGGACACCGTCCTGGCATGGTTTGGGTGATGAACCAGCGCAGCCCGAGTTCGACGATGCAGACTGGGATGTGCTGCCGGTGCCCTCGCATTGGGTGCTGTACGGCGGTGGTGTTGCTAGTCAGGATCGGGACGGTTATGGGCGGCCGATCTACACGAACGTGCGCTATCCGTTCCCGGTCGACCCTCCGTACGTGCCGGACGACAATCCGACCGGCGACTATCGCCGCAGTTTCCAGCTCCCCGAGTGGGACGTCGAGCGGGTGCTGCTTCGCTTCGACGGCGTGGAGTCGATCTACCGGGTCTGGCTGAACGGCGTGGAGATTGGTGTCGGCAAGGGCAGCCGGCTGGTGCAGGAGTTCGACGTCACCGGTGTGGTCCGGGCCGGCCCAAACGTGATCATGGTCCGGGTCTCGCAATGGTCGTCCGGCAGCTACCTCGAAGACCAGGATCAGTGGTGGCTGCCAGGAATCTTCCGCAGCGTTACCCTGCTGGGTCGCCCGGCAGGAGCCATCGACGACGTCTGGTTGCGGACCTCCTGGCAAAGCGATGGCACCGGTCTGCTCGAGGCGGAGTTGACCGCGTCGGCCGCCGCCTTCCCGATCATGGTCGAGATCCCGGAGCTCTCCGTCGTCCGGAGCATCGCGGGACCGGCAGACGTCGTGCCCCTCGGGGTCGAGAAGGTTGAGCCGTGGAGTGCGGAGTCACCGCGGCTCTATTCGGCTATCGTTCGTTCAGCTGGGGAAACAGTGTCTCTCCGCATCGGCTTCCGTACGGTCTCGATCAGCGGAGAGACGATGACCGTCAACGGTGCCCAGGTGATCTTCCGGGGCATGAACCGGCACGAGACACATCCGCTGCTCGGCCGGGTCTTCGATGAAGACTTCGCCCGCACTGACTTGATCGCAATGAAGCAAGCTGGAGTCAACGCCATCCGGACGAGCCATTACCCGCCGCACCCTCGAGTCCTGGAACTTACCGACGAGTTGGGCTTCTGGGTGATCGACGAGTGTGATCTGGAGACGCACGGGTTCGTGGTCGACGGCTGGTCGGGCAATCCGAGCGCGGACCCCCGCTGGCGAGAGGCCTATCTCGATCGGATACAACGCACCGTGGAGCGTGACAAGAACTCACCCTCGGTGATCATGTGGTCACTGGGCAACGAGTCCGGGACCGGCGCCAACCTCGCCGCCATGTCGGAGTGGGTCCACTCGCGTGATCATGGCCGCCCGGTGCATTACGAAGGCGACGCGGTCGCCGCGTATACCGATGTCTATTCCCGGATGTATCCCAACCTGATCGAGACCGAGGCGATCGGCGGCCAGACCGGTGACATCACGGCGTGTACTCCGGCGGATGCCGCACGAGTGCGCAGCAAGCCGTTCCTGCTGTGCGAGTTCGCCCATGCGATGGGGAACGGCCCCGGCGGGATGAGCGAGTACGACGAGCTCGTCGAGCGCTACCCCCGGCTGCACGGCGGCTTCATCTGGGAATGGCGAGATCATGGTCTGCTGTCCAGGACGGAGGACGGAATCGAGTACTACGCGTACGGCGGTGACTTCGGCGAGGTCGTGCACGACGGAAACTTCGTGATGGACGGGATGGTGCTGCCGAGCGGCACTCCGATGCCGAGCCTGGCGGAATTCGCCGCAGTCAACGCGCCGATCGTGTTCGGCCTCGAGGGAGCAGCACTGGAGGTTCGTAACCGTTATCACGCCTTGACCACCGATCACCTCCGGTTTATCGCGGTCACCGAGGTTGACGGCTTCACCCGGACCGGGGTCGAGGTGGGGGTGCCCATCGTCACCGCTGGCGGGCGCGCCACTGTGGAATTGCCGGGCGAGTCACTCGCCTCCAGTGGTCAGGAGACGTGGCTCACCGTGCGAGCCGAGTTGGTCCGGGACGCCGGCTGGGCACCGGCCGGTCACGTCGTCGCCTCCAAGCAGTTCGAGCTGGCGTCACCGACGGATGCCCGTCGACAGCCTCGGGGACCAGACGAAAAGCCGTACCCTCGGCACGGCCACGACCCACGGCACAGCGCCGGAGCACACCAGGAGACGTCCGATGGGCCCTTGAGGCTCGGGCCGGCAACCTTTGATCGGATGACCGGGCGCCTGGAACGGCTCTTCGACCTCGAGATCAACGGACCACGGCTGGAGATATGGCGCGCCCCAACTGACAACGACCGCAGTGCGGCGCGCGGCTCCTACGAGCTCGGGCGACCCGAGGACACCGGCGGCGAGGGCGTACCGGGTCCGTCGTCTGCAGACCGCTGGCGGACACGGGGACTCGATCGACTGACACACCGGCTCCTCGGCCTCGAGCATGATCTTGACCACCTGCTCGTCCGGATCCGGTCGGGTGCCGCGGCCAGTCCGCAGCTGGTCGACGTCAGCTACGGTTGGCAGCTCGACGGCTCAGACGTGCGCCTCGATGTCGACCTCACACCGTCGGAAAACTGGGACTGCACGTGGCCGCGGGTCGGGATCCGCCTCGACCTACCGCCTGATCTGACTCACGCATCCTGGTTCGGCACGGGCCCGGCCGAGTCCTATCCAGATTCCCGGCAGGCAGCGCGGGTCGGTCGCTTTTCAGCAAGCATCGATGACCTCAATGTCCGCTACTCCCGGCCGCAGGAAACCGGCCACCGAGCGGAGCTGCGAACGCTTGAAATCTCCGACGGCTCCGGTGTGCGGCTGGACCTTGCCACGCTCGCTGATGTTGAGGGCCACCGGCCTGGCTTCACCCTCAGCCGCTACACCCCACAGGAAATGGACAGAGCTCGACATCCCCGTGAGCTGGGCCGAAGCGAGCGAACCTACCTTTTTCTCGACGATGCGGTCCATGGCCTGGGCTCACGGTCGTGCGGTATCGACGTGCTGCCCCAACATGCGCTGTGGCCCAGCCCCCGTCGATTCGCGCTGGTCTTTCGCCGACCCGACGGTCAGCCGGCGTCGTAGAACGCGGCGTTCAGGTAAGCGTCGAGCGCCTTCTCCGAGACCCGGAAACTGCGATTGAAACGGACGGCTTCCAGCTGTCCGGAGTGGATCAGCCGATAGACCGACATCTTCGATACCCGCAGCGTCGACGCGACCTCGGCTACGGTAAGAAAGGCCCCACCGGTCGCAGCACTGCCGAACGGAGTCACGCCCCCGCGCTCAGACTCATCCGTCATGTCCACTCGTTTCTTGTACAAGTCATCGCCGGATTTCGACGACAACATGCAGGTACTGAAGTGAGAGTAGTGGCAAACGATGCCTCAGGTACAGCAGATACATCTTTTGGTGGACGACACGCCGGCCACGGTGATTGACGTTTGAGGACCGCTAAGGGCCCGGATCGAGACCGAGCTCGGGAAAGACGGCCCGCCGGGTGGCGAGAATTGCCTGGTCAAGGGCGCTCTCGGGAGAAAATCCCTGCTCGAATTCTACGTAGGCTGCGTCGACGCCATCGCTCATCGTCAAGGGTGCGGGCTCGCCGACCTCCTCGCGCCATGCTAGCGGGACCTCGGTCTCTGGCGGGATCGGCTGCCCACTGACCACCGCCAGCAAGTGACTCCAGGCGCGTGGCACGACGTTGAGTACGGCGTATCCCCCGCCCCCCGTAGAGACCCACCGTCGCTCGCAGAATTGGTCGGCCAATTCGGCCACCGCGAGGTAGGACGCGCGCTGACCATCCAGGCTGAGGTTCAGATCGGCTAGCGGATCTCGCCGATGGGAGTCGCAGCCGTGCTGGGTCACCAGGATGTCGGGCTTGTGCTCGGCCACCACCTTCGGCACGATCGCGTGGAAGGCGCGCAGCCAGCCCGCGTCGGTGGTACCCGATGGCAGCGCGACATTGACCGCCGTCCCGCGTGCGTGGGGCCCGCCGCTCTCGTACGCGAACCCAGTTCCCGGAAACAGGTGGGTCGGGGTTTCATGCAGACTGACCGTGAGCACCCGTGGGTCGTCGTAGAAGATGGCCTGCACACCGTCGCCGTGATGCACATCCACGTCCACGTAGGCAATCCGCTCACAGCCGGCGTCCAACAGCCAGCGGATAGCGATAGCCAGGTCGTTGTAAATGCAGAAGCCGCTGGCGTGATCGGGCATCGCGTGATGTAGCCCCCCGCTGATGTTGCAGGCTCGCTCTACCTCACCGGTCCAGACTCCCCGGGCAGCCTCCAGGGTCGCCATGGCGACCCGGCCGGCAATCTCGTGCATGCCTGGGAAGGCCGGATTGTCCGAGGTGCCAAGACCGTACGCCGCGTTCGGCCCGCCGCAGCGGACTGCGTCGATGTAGTCGGCGGTGTGCACGGTCCGCAGGGTGTCGATGTCGATCTCCGGCGGCGGCACGATGTCGAGCCGATCCAGCACGCCGAGCTGGCGTGCGAGCGAGATGGTGTTGCTGATCCGGCCCGGGGCCATCGGGTGATCATTGCCGAAGTCGTAACGAGTGAGGTCGTCCGACATGACCAGCCGACCGCTCACGGGCGCCCGTTCGCGCCGTTTTCGCGGGCCGCCTTGGCCAGGTCGCGGCTTCGGTCTCGTGCGGATTCCATCGCCGTGATGAAGGCGGCGCGCACCTTGTGATCTTCGAGCTGGCGAATGGCGGCGGCCGTGGTACCGCCGGGCGAGGTCACACGCTCTCGCAGCACAGTGGGATGTTCACCGGTTTCGCGGAGCAGCTTGGCCGAACCCAGCATGGTCTGCACGACGAGTTCGGTCGCGGTGTCGCGGGGCAGACCGAGGTGGACCCCGGCTTCGATCATGGCTTCCACCACGAAGAACAGGTAGGCGGGGCCTGATCCGGAGATCGCCGTCACCGCATCCTGATAACCCTCGGGTACGGTGACCACCCGCCCCGTGGCCGACATCAACTCCGAGACGCGCGCCAGATGCTCCTCGTCGCTGTGAGCGCCCGGCGAGATCGCGGCCATGCCCTCGTCGACCTGGGCGGGTGTGTTGGGCATCACCCGTACGACCGGAGTCCCCTCCGGCAACCGCTCCTCAATGGACGCGGTGTCCACTCCCGCCGCCAGCGAGACGATCAAGGTGGAGGACGAGACCACCGGCGCGATCTCGGTCAGCAGATCCCGCATGTCCTGAGGTTTGACAACCAAGATCACGGTGTCGGCCTTCGCAGCTGCCTCCGCGTTGGTCATCATCGTGATGCCGTACTTGGCTTCGAGTTCAACCTGCCGCTCGATGCGCCGATCAGTGGCAATAATGCGATCCGAGGTCCAGCCGGCACGCAGCAGTCCGGAGAGCACGGTCTCACCCATCACGCCAGCACCGAGGATGGCCAGCAGATTGTGCTCGGCCATGGTTCAGACCTGCCCGGCCGGGCCGCTGTTGACCAGCTGGGCAGCGACCAGCTCGGCAATCTGCACCGCGTTGAGCGCCGCACCCTTCCGCAGGTTGTCGTTGGAGATGAACAGGACCAGACCCTTGCCCGCCGGCGCGGATCGGTCGGCACGGATGCGTCCTACGAAGCTGGGATCCCGGCCAGCGGCGTCCAGCGGTGTGGGCACGTCCATCAGGGCGACACCTGGCGCGTTCGCAAGCAACTCGGTGGCGCGCTGCGGACTCAGGTGGTCGGCGAATTC
>DATFQP010000272.1:0-4295 GCA_035264145.1 Propionibacteriaceae bacterium | reverse complement strand
CTGATCGTGTGGGAGCTCTGGGTGGACAGATCGTCCGGACCTCAGGGATCGTCCGGGTGAGGATACCGTGCGGGTAGTTGTCGCAGACGACGTCATGATCACCCGCGAGGGCATCGTGCATCTGCTTCGCGGAGCAGGCTTCGATGTCGTCGGACAAGCGGAGGACCTCGATGGCCTACTTCGTGCGGTCACCTTGGACACCCCGGACGTGGCGATTGTGGACATCCGAATGCCGCCGACCCACACCGACGAGGGTCTAGTCGCCGCACACCGGATCCGCTCAGAGCACCCAGGGGTCGGGGTCCTGGTCCTGTCCCAATACGTCGAGCCGGCGTACGCGCTGCAGCTACTGGACAAGCACCCGGGAAGGGTCGGTTACCTGCTCAAGGAGCGAGTCTTTGATGTCGCCATCTTGATCGACGCCTTGCGCCGGATCGCTGACAACGAAACGGTTATTGATCCGACGATCGTCGCTCGTCTCGTGGGTCGCTACCGGAGACGGGATCCGCTGGACAAGCTGACCGGGCGAGAGCGTGAGGTGCTGGGATTGATCGCCGAAGGTCTGTCGAACGCCGCTATCGCCCGTCGCCTCGTGGTCACAGAACGGACCGTTCAGGCGCACACAACCCAGATTTTCCAGAAGCTTCAACTGGAGGCGAACCCCGACTCCCACCGGCGGGTGAAGGCCGTCGTCACCTATCTCCAAAACCGTTGATGGCGCTAAGCCCACTTGCCACCGAGGTGGGTTGTCCACACGGCACACGCACCGGAAGTCCGCTGTCCACAGATTTCGTCTAGCCAGCACGTTTTTCACTTGTGATCCGCATAGTTCCTCGGCGGAGGTGCGGAATGGCGGCGAAGGAATCTCAGCAGGCGATCGGCACGCGAGGTGAAGACCTCGCCGTAGCGGAACTCGAGCGGCAAGGCATGGTGATTCTCGATCGCAATTGGCGCTGTCGTAATGGCGAAATCGACATCGTCGCCATGGAAGTCGAGGACGCTGATCGATCGCTGGTCTTCTGCGAGGTGAAGTGCCGCACCGGGCTTGGCTTCGGTCCCCCGCTCGAGGCGATCACGTATGCAAAAGTCCGCAAGCTCCGCCAGCTGGCTGCTGAGTGGCTGGCCACCGGCAACATCACCGCACGAAAGATACGGATCGACGCGGTAGGCGTGGTGCTGTTGCCGGAGAAGGAGCCGCAGCTCACTCATGTGCGAGGCATCGGCTGACATGAGCATGGCGTCTGCCTTCTCGGTGGCTCTTGTCGGTCTGGAAGGGCGGATCGTCGAAGTGGAGGCGGACATCAGTGGGGGTCTACCGCGCACTGTCTTGGTGGGTCTGGCCGATACGGCTCTCTACGAGGCGCGGGATCGATGCAAGGCGGCAGTCACCAACTCGGGTCACCAATGGCCTTCGAGTCTGCTGACCATCAACTTGAGCCCGGCAACCTTGCCCAAGCGGGGTGGACACTACGATTTGGCGATCGTCGCCGCGGTGCTCGCCGCGGATGGTGTGTTTGGAGACGGTGAGCTGGCGGGAACGGTGCTGCTCGGCGAGTTGGGTCTCGACGGGCGCGTTCGCCCGGTTCGCGGTGTGCTCCCCGCCACGCTGGCCGCAGCGTCTGCCGGGTTTGGCCGGGTGATCGTGCCACGTGGCCAGGCGGCCGAAGCTCAGTTGGTGGAGGGCATCGAGGTATTCGGCCTTGCCTCCCTGAGCCAACTGGTGGCCCTTTTCCGCGGCGATCCGCTGCCGGTCACCCAGTCTGTCGACACCATCGCCGAGCCAAGCGTGCCTCCGGCCAGCCGGTTACTGGATCTGGCCGATGTGATCGGTCAGCCAGAGGCGAAGTGGGCTGCCGAAGTGGCGACTGCCGGCCGCCACCACATGCTGTTCCACGGCCCACCTGGGGTGGGCAAGACGATGATCGCGCAACGTGTGCCGGGGTTGTTGCCCGACCTCACCACCAGCGAAGCGCTTGAAGTGTCCGCGATCCATTCCCTCGCCGGCTTCGCGCTGTCAGACGGTCTGATCACCCGGCCGCCTTTCTCCGACCCGCACCATTCGGCGTCCGCGCCGAGCATCATCGGCGGCGGCCAGCGAATGGCGAAGCCGGGAGCGATTTCTTGTGCACATCGAGGGGTCCTTTTCCTGGATGAGGCGCCCGAGTTCTCTGCTGTCGTGTTGGAGGCGTTACGTACGCCGCTGGAATCCGGGATGATCACGATCAGCCGCTCCGAGTTCGAGACGCGGTACCCGGCACGCTTTCAGTTGATCATGGCAGCCAATCCCTGTCCCTGCGGCTTGGCGGCAACCCGAGGTGCGCAGTGCCGGTGTGTGCCAGCCCAGATCCGCCGGTACGCCAGCAAGATCTCAATGCCCATTCGGGATCGAATCGACATCGTTCAAACCTTTTTGCCGCTCAGCAAGGCATTCCTCAAGGCCGGGGCGATGTACCCGTCGGAACCATCGGCGGTGATCGCCGGCCGAGTCGCCGAGGCACGCGCCAGACAAGCACGTCGACTGGCGGGTACTCCCTGGCTGACCAACGGTGAAGTGCCGGGAGGTCATCTGACGAAGCAGCTGCCGCTGCCTGAGGGCCTGGATCTGCTGGACGAGGCGGTAAACCGCGGCCGGCTAAGCGCCCGAGGCGTCCACAAGGTGCTCAGAATTTCCTGGACGGTGGCCGATCTTCGTGGTCGGGATCGCCCCACGGACGGTGATCTGGCGATTGCGCTCGCCATACGACGAGGGGAGTCGTCTGTGGCTGAACAGGTGATCTTTTGATGGCGCTGTCGAATCGAGCGGCCCGGTTGGCTTTGAGCTGTGTGGTTGACGGCGGCGACCTGTCGGTCAGCGCTGCAGTTGACCGACAGGGCGCGCCAGTCACCTGGGCACAACTTGTGGAGGGCGGATTCGGTGACCCACTGGCCCAGCGGGCTGCCGCCTTCGATGGTGAGCTGGCGGCGCGCCAGGCGGCGGCTGCGGCAGCCCGGTTCGTTGTGCCGGACGACGACGAGTGGCCCGAACCTCTTGATGATCTTCGGCATTGTGCCCCGGTGCAGCGCCGAGGCGGCGTGCCATTCGGCTTGTGGCTTCGCGGGCCGGGCCATCTACCCGACCTGGTGGACCGGTCGGCGGCCATCGTCGGATCGCGGGCTGCTACGAGCTACGGCGCAGGCGTTGCCACAGACCTCGCTGCCGAGCTGGCCGAGCGAGGGGTGACCGTGGTCTCGGGCGGCGCCTACGGAATAGATGCTGCCGCCCACCGCGGCGCGCTCGCGGTGGGCGGCCCCACGCTGTGCGTGGTGGCCAATGGGGTTGACATGGCCTACCCAGCGGGCAACGCCAGGTTGTTCGACACCTTGGCGAAGGATCATCTGCTGGTCTCCGAACTTCCGCCAGGTGCACGTCCGACGCGGATGCGATTCCTCGCCAGAAATCGGTTGATAGCGGCGCTCTCGAGAGGAACGGTCGTGGTCGAAGCCGCGTTGCGCTCAGGTGCCCGCAATACTGCGAGCTGGGCGGTGGAATGCTCCAGACAGGTCATGGCGGTGCCTGGACCGGTCCATTCGGTTATGTCAGCAGCTCCACACCTGATGATCAGAGATGGGCAGGCGACTCTTGTTACCAGTGCTGGCGACGTGCTTGAGCTGATCTCCGAGCTGGGTCAGTGCACCGTCGCCGTTCCACAGGGCGGCAGCCGCCCAACCGACCAACTTGATGAGGTACGGCTGGCTGTCTTCGAGGCCGTTCCTGCACGCCGCCGGGCCAGCGTAGCGGCGGTGGCCATGACCGCTGGCGTCAGCGTGCCCGAGTGCCTTGGCCATCTCGGCGCCCTGGAAGCGGCTGGCCTGGTGGACGGGACGGCGGTCGGTTGGCGTGCGTTGGTGCCTGCCGCAGCCCCGGCTCTGCCCGGGTTGATCGGGAGCGACCCCGGACCGTCCCGATCCTGCTGACAGCGGCCTAGCGGACTCCATCGAGAAACTCGGCGAGCAGCGGGCCCGCGGTCTGAGAACCGGACTTGCCATCATTGACGAAGACGGCGACAGCAAGGTCGCCCTGCGCGGCGATCATCCAGGCATGTGTTTTCAACGGTTCGGAGCTGCCGTATTCGGCCGTCCCGGTCTTGGCGATGATCGGTGGCCCATCCTTGGGCAGGAGCACCCTGCCACTTCCGTCGGTCACGACGCTGCGCATCATCGAGCGCAACTGGTCGGCCTCACCAGACTCAAGCGGCTTGGCTTCGGACTTCGCCTCCTGACCTGACACGAGATGGGGCAACACCGATTTGCCTGCC
>DATFQP010000271.1:0-3297 GCA_035264145.1 Propionibacteriaceae bacterium | reverse complement strand
GCAGCGCCTGCAGCGCCATCGGACCGCGGGCATACACCGTGCTGAACAGCTGGTCGGCGCCTGGGTCGATCATCGTGACCTCCCAGAAGCGGGCCTCGTCCTTTGTCCGGTCGTAAGCAGCGTTGAGCGCCGCGTTGGCCGCTCGACGGCCCGTCCGCTCACCGACTCCCCACTGGGCCCACGATGCGTACGCCTCGTTGTTGAAGATGTCGTTCCATTCCCGCACAGTCACGTTGTCGCCGAACCACATATGGGCGAGCTCGTGAGCGATGAGCACGGGCGCATAGTCGGCGTTCAGCAGCGAAGCAGCGTTGTACACCGGGCGCGTCTGAGTCTCCAGTCCACCGAACTGCAGTCGATGGACGGGCACCACACCACCGATTTCGGTGAAGGGGTACGGACCGAACATCTGCTCCAGGACTCGGATAACGGCTCCAGACCGTTGCAACTGGGCAAGGACCCGCTCCCGGTCCTCCGCGGATAGCTGCATGGAGACCGCGTACACGTAAGGACGACCGTCGACCATCCCTTGCTCGAGCTGGTATCTGCCGATGGAGAGGAACGCGAGGTAGGTCGCAACCGGTTGCCGCGATTTCCAGTGCCACGTGTCAAAGTCCGCTTCGGCACCACTGTCCGCTGATTCCAGCCTGCCGATGCTGATCGCTTGAAGACCGGCCGGAACCCGAATCGAGATGTCCATCAGTGCGACGTCCGAAGGATGATCATTAGACGGAAACCACCACGCGGCGCTTTCCGGCTCGCCGGCCACAGTCCACTCCTCACCGCTGCTGAACCAGGGCCGTACCTCGCCGCGACTGATCTGCCCTGGCGCGCCCGAATAATTGACCACGACCTCGAAGGTGGACCCGGTAGTGATCGGGGCAACGGGGACGATCCGTACGTTCTGGAAGCCCTGGGTTTCGAAACTGGCGTCCCTGCCGTTCACCTGGACGTTGTCAGTCTGCAAGGCCAGGTCGAGATAGAAGGACGAGAGCGGTTGGCCCGCACGTGCCGTGATCTTGGCCGTCGACCGCATGGCTTCGGACTTCACATCCCAGTTGATGGCGATCTCGTATTTGATTACGTCGTATCCACTACTGCCGGCGTCAGGAAAGTAAGGATCACCGACGCTCGGTCCTCCGGCTGCCCCGGTGTCTTGGCCGGCTGCGCGATCGGTCGAGGCGGCACGCCGGGCGAGAGCCATGCCCACAGGTAGGGCAAGCAAGGCAACCAACATCAGTGGCAGCGCGATCGCGAGGACGTGAGCCGCGCGGGACGGTCGGTGTTGCGGGGTGGATCGGGGATCGGGGAATGGCCTGTCGGGGTTACCGCTCGACATGCGCGAGCGACCTCAGATTCCGATCTAGGTGCCAGGCCACGAACGCCGACGTGATCCCACTGGCTTCTCGCGCAACCGGACCGGGCACCTCGCGCGTATCCTCCCAGCGGCCCTCCAGCAAAGCGCCGAGGAGACGCAGCGTTTCGGCCGCGGGACGAGCTGATCCGGGAGGCCGGCAGACAGTGCAAACCACTCCGCCTGCGGCAGGCGAGAAGGCGTCATGCGGTCCCTCCACCCCGCACCGCGCGCAGTCGGTGAAGGACGGTGCATAGCCTGCGATGGCGAGTGCTCGCAACAGGTAGGAATCCAAGATCAACGTCGCCGGCCGCGGACCATCGGAGGTCCCCGCATTCAGCACTCGCAGGGCAGCGACGAGCAGGAGATACTGCTGCAACGCCGGCTCACCTTCCTCGGCGACCAGCCGGTCTGCGGTTTCCAGCATCACCTGGCCGGCGGTGTAGGCGCGATAGTCGTCGGTCAGAGGCTCCCCAAAGGCGTCCAGCGACTCAACCTGCGTCACGACGTCCAGCGTGCGGCCGGTGGCGAATTGCAGGTCGATGTGAGAAAACGGCTCCAGTCGAGCGCCGAACTTCGACGACGTACGCCGAACACCCTTGGCTACCGCGCGTACTTTGCCATGCCGCCGGCTCAGCATCGTGATGATCCGGTCGGCCTCACCCAGCTTGTGGGTGCGCAGCACGATCGCATCGTCGCGATAAGTCGGCACCTCGATATTGTCCCCGACATGGCAAGGAAATCGCGGAGCGCGGCCACGTCGGCGGAGGCACGGCAACCGCCTCGTCCGCCGACGCCGCACTCCAGCGGCGCGCGCCCACCACAGGTCCCCGCCGACCGGCTCCCGACCCATGTCGCGATCGTGATGGACGGCAACGGGCGTTGGGCAAAGGCCCGCAATCTCCCGCGTACCGAGGGTCACGCCCGAGGGGAGGAGTCGCTGTTCGACGTCATCGAGGGCGCGATCGAGGTTGGTGTGAAGTACCTGTCGGCGTACGCCTTCTCGACCGAGAACTGGAGTCGGTCACCCGACGAGGTGCGCTGGCTGATGGGTTTCAACCGAGACGTTATCCGGCGCCGACGTGATCAGCTCGACGCGATGGGGGTACGGGTCCGCTGGGCCGGCCGCCGACCGCGGCTATGGCGCAGTGTGATCAGCGAACTCGTCGACGCCGAGCAGCGCACTCTCGGCAACGACGTGCTGACCTTGCAGTTCTGCGTGAACTATGGCGGCCGTGCGGAGATCGTCGACGCCACTCGCCGGATCGCCGAGCTCGCCGCGGCCGGACGGCTGGATCCGACGAAGCTCACCGAGGAACGGTTCCGACACTTCCTCGATGAGCCCGAAATTCCTGATGTCGACCTCTTCGTCCGCTCATCGGGTGAGCAGCGCACGTCCAACTTCCTGCTCTGGCAGAGCGCGTACGCCGAACTGGTCTTCCTCGACCGGCTGTGGCCGGACTTCGATCGCCGGGACCTGTGGCGCGCGATCGAGCTCTACGCCGATCGAGACCGACGCTACGGCGGCGCTCTCCCAAATGCCGTCAGCTGACCAGCTGACGACCCCACCTCGAGCCCCGGACACATACTTCGAGCCCATAGCATCGGGCTCAAAGTGCACCGACGGGGCTCAAAGTCAGGTATGGGCGTTCGGGAGCTAGCGGCCGGCCCCGACGGGCCTCGCCGGCATCGCTACTCAGTGCTCGTCGTAGTGGTCGGCGTGCTGGGCGTGCCGATGACCCTCATGAATGAAGTCGGTGTGGTCACCATGCTGCACATAAGGATGGCCACAGCCGGGCCCATGCTGATGTGGGTGGACCCCGGTATCGACGTGAGGCAGTACGACGTTGTCGTCGTCGACCGACTCCGGAAGCTCAAGTGCCGCCTGGTGACGGCGCCTCAGCAGCGCCGAGGCGGGCAGCGTGAGGACGAAAACGAGAATC
>DATFQP010000270.1:0-8394 GCA_035264145.1 Propionibacteriaceae bacterium | reverse complement strand
GAACGCGTCTGGGCGGCTGCCTGCACTTTGATCTTCATCGTGATGGCGCTCAACCTGCTCGCCCGCGCCATTGTCCGATTCAGCAAGCTCAAGGAGAAGTGAGTCGATGGCCAAGCGCATCGATATCAGCAATCTCGACGTGTTCTACGGCGGCTTCCATGCGGTGGAGGACGTTTCGATGACCGTCGAGCCGCGCACCGTCACCGCGTTCATAGGACCGTCCGGCTGCGGGAAGTCGACCTTGCTGCGCACTCTCAACCGGATGCACGAAGTCATCCCCGGCGCGTACGTCAAGGGCAGTGTGCAACTCGACGGCACCGATCTGTACGGGTCAGGCGTGGATCCCGTCGCGGTCCGCCGGGTGGTTGGCATGGTGTTCCAGAGGCCAAATCCCTTCCCATCGATGTCCATCTTCGACAACGTGGCGTCCGGTCTGCGGCTCAACGGGGTGAAGAACAAGGGGGTGCTGGCCGAGGCGGTGGAACGTGCTCTGCTGTCTGCCAACCTATGGAACGAGGTCAAGGACCGGCTCGGCAAGGCGGGCATCGGGCTATCCGGTGGTCAACAGCAGCGGCTGTGCATCGCCCGTGCCATCGCCGTTGAACCCCAGGTGATCCTCATGGATGAGCCGTGTTCGTCGCTCGACCCGATCTCGACCCTGGCGATCGAGGACCTGATCGGCGAGCTCAAGGAGCGATACACCGTGGTGATCGTGACCCACAACATGCAGCAGGCTGCCCGGGTCAGCGACCAGACCGCGTTCTTCAATCTGGCTGCGCAGGGCAAACCCGGCAAGCTGATCGAGATCGGTCCCACCGAGAAGATCTACTCCAACCCCGATCAAAAGGCCACGGAGGACTACATCACCGGGCGATTCGGCTGACCGCCTTGCTTTCTACGCCACCTAAACTCGCTGCGTGAGTGCGAAGGCAGGCTGGTACCCGGATCCTGGTGGTGGACAGGGTTTGTTCCGGTATTGGGACGGCAGGGCGTGGTCAGCGGCCACGTCGACCAACCCGACCGCGCCGCCCCCCTCCAGAGGGCTGGTTGACGCCCCGGCGTCCGGCCAGGCCGCGACCGGCTCAGCCGGCTACGGCGCTCAGGCGTACGGACAGCACTCAGACGCTGCCGGTAGCCCGTACGGACAGCAGTCCCGTCAATACCAGCAATCAGCTCAGCAGCCGCTCGGTGCCGCTGCAGGCGGCTACGCCAACTATGAGCAGATTCAGAAGAAGCGGTCTCCCGTCGGCTGGTGGATCGCCGGCGCCGCTCTTCTCGTTGCCATCGTCGTCGTGGCCGCACTCGCCCTTCGGGCAGTCACCGGCGGTGGCACAGCGACCGGTGCGCCCGGCGGTCAGCCGTCGAGCCAAGTGTGTCCACCTGAATCCAGTGAGTCCGCTCAGCCCTCCGCCCAGCCGGACGACGGCCGGGTGCACGGCGGACCGGTCTCGTTTCCTCGGCTCGGATCCCCGTGGGGGCCTCCGCAGTCGGAGTCGCGGGTGCCGTTCGGCCGGGACGCACGGGCTCAGACTGTAATCGTGGAGCCGAATTACCAGCCCGGCAGCGTATGGGTCGCGTCGATCCTGGTCGGCGAACTGCAGGCCGGTGACGGTTTCTTCACCCCCGAACAGGGTTCCCAGATCGTGGTCAAGTGCATCCTCGGCAGGTTCTACGGCAACAACCCAGTCGAGAGCGAAATCAAGGTGAACAAGCAGATCACCATCGACGGGCATGACGCCTGGCTGGTGGAGTCGCACCTGACCTTCGATATCGAGGGCCTGGAGACCAAGGGCGAGACGCTGATCGTGGCCATCGTCACCGCTCCGAACAGCTCGGGTCTTTACTACGCGTCCATTCCCGACACCACACCGGAGCTGGTGCCCGCCGCCCGTGCCGCGCTCGAAGATCTCAAGGTGGACGGTTAGCAACTGGCAAGGCCCCGCCGACCCTTGAGCTTCAGCACCCGGACCGCGCTGGCCGCTACCAGCCTGGCCAGCGAGGGGTCGTCACGAGCCTCATCGATTAGAGCGCTTGCCGCGGTCTGGGCTATCCTCGAGTCGCCGATGATGGCGACGTCACCGCCGGCCTCGATGAACCGCAACACCCGGTTCCCTGGCGACAGATCGTGCATGGCTTGCGCCGCAAGATCGTCGGAGATGATCACACCACGGAATTGCAGATCGCCGCGAATCATGGTCCGCAGGACTTCCGGGGAGAAGGTTGCCCGCCGGTTGGCATCGATTTTTCGGTAGGTCGCTGAGGAGACCATCACCATGTCGGCCCGTGCGTCCGCCCCGCGAGTGAAACCGCCCAGCATCCGATCGCGCCTCCGGGTCACGCTGTCGACCACGTCGCTCTCGTAGTCGGTGTTGCCTTCCACCAAGCCAAGGCCCGGGAAGTGCTTGACAGCCGTCGCGACGTTTGCCTGGTTCATGCCTGCGACGAATGCGCGCACTTTGGCTCCGACCCGCTGGGGATCCGAGCCATAACCCCGACGGAGCTGTGCGATCGGTTGATTTCGGCGCCGCGCGGCCTCCGGCACCACATCGGCGACGGGCGCCAGGTTGGCATCGATGCCGGCTCGCCTGAGTTGGCGGCCCCATCGGTTGGCTTTGGCGGCGAGGGTGCGATTGTCGTATCGGGCTTGGTTCACGGCAGCCGGAATCCGGTCGAATCCGGCGCCCTGCAGCCGTTGCACGAGGCCGCCTTCCTGATCGACCGCCAGCAGCGTCTGGGCTCCTTTCGGGGGCCGCGCGGCCCGCCGGGCTCGAGCGGTGACGTCAGCGATGGTTGTCAGGGACGCCGTACTGTTGCCGAGCAGGAGCACACTGCCAGCTCGAGTGCTCGCCAGAATGTCTGCATCGGCGGTCGTCGGCCCCGATGAGCTGATCCCGACCATCAGGAGCTGCCCAACTCGTTCGCGCAGGCTCATGGAGTCCACGAGCGCCGCGCATCGGTCCGGGGTTGCTGACGGTGTCGGACTCGCCGACACCGCTGCGGAAGTGGACACCTGGGCGCTCGGAGAGGCTGCGATCTGGCTGGACGATGGGGAACTGGTCGGTGACGGACTGCCGGTCTGGGTCAGCGAGGCACAGGAGGCGAGCGTGGCCAGTGCTGTTCCCAACAGGACATGGACCGGGAAGGTCCCCCGTCGTAACCCGCACCGCATGCCCATCGACCCCATCGTTTCACCAGCGGCCGTTCAAGCGACCCCCACTAGGGTGGTGGTCGTGGCGTTCTCGGCGGAAGTTCTGTCGGCCGGCGTGGGCGGACACGCGGTCCTGGTGCCGCCCGAAGTAGCTTCCGGTTTCTCGACCAAGCGGCCTCCGGTGGTCGGAACGGTGAACGGTGTTGAGTACCAATCGCGCCTCATGGTCTACGGCGGAAAAACCTATCTCGGTCTGCGCAAGGATCTGCTCCGCCAGATCGGCGCGGTCGCGGGCGATACCGTTCAGATACAGCTGTCGGAGGATCACACGGAGCGGATCGTGACCGAGCCGCCTGAATTGCTGGCAGCCCTCGCCGACAACCCGGCCGCGCGGGCGGCGTACGACGCGTTGCCGCCCAGCCATCGACTCGAGTACGCCCGCTGGATCGCCGAAGCCAAGCAGCAAGAAACCCGAGCCAGCCGTTCGGCGAAGACAATCCGACGGCTGCTGGGCTCATAGAGCCGGACCGATCATCGCTGCTTGAGGTCGAGCAGGGCGTTTTCTACGACCTCCGCCATGGCCGGATGAATCCAGTACTGGTCGCGGGCGACGACACGGGCCGGCGTGCCAAACGTCATCGCCTGAATCAGCGGCTGGATCAACGACGACGCCTGAGGACCGATGATGTGAGCGCCGAGAAGCTGGTCGGTCGTCGGATCTGCCAGCACCTTGACGAAATGGGTCGTGTCCTCCATCGCCCATCCGTAGGCGGTGTCGCCGTATTCGGCCCTTCCGACGCGGTATGCACGATTCTGTTCCCGCGCCTTTTCTTCAGTAAGCCCGACTGCGGCAACCTGCGGATCGGAGAACACGGCGTGCGGAATGAACCGGCGATCGCTGCTGATCATGGCGGACGGATTCAGCAGGTTGTACTTGACGATCCGCGCGTCCGCATTGGCAACGTGCTTGAGCATGGCGTGTGATGCGGCGTCGCCGAGCGCGAAGACCCCCTCGGCCGTCGTTCGCTGATGTGCATCGACCAGGATGAAACCGTCATCATCGAGCTCGACACCGGCGGCGACAAGATTGAGGGAGTCGCCGTTCGGCTCCCGACCAGTGGCCACCAGAAGCAGATCCGCCTCGACCACCGCCGCCGAATTGCCGCGGGTTCGGATAGTCATCGCAATCTTGCCGTCACTCCTCTGGCTGACCCGCTCGACCGCGGTGTCGAGCATCACTGCGGCTCTCTCCGAGAAGAGCTCGGTGAAGAGCTCCGACACTTCCCGATCTTCCTTGCGTAAGAGGGCAGCAGACCGGTTGATCACCGTCACCTTGCTACCGAGCGCGGAAAAGACATGAGCGAATTCAGCGGCGACGTATCCCCCGCCCAAAACGATCACTGACTCAGGCAGCTCAGCGATCCGCATGACCGTGTCTGAGGTGTGGTACTCGACCTCGGACAGTCCGTCCAGATCGGGAATGACCGCCCGGCTGCCGGCGCCGATCACAAACCGGTCCGCCGTTATCGTGCCCGCCGACCCGACGCTCAGGGTCCGCGGAGCGACGAAGTGGGCCGGCTCGCGGAATAGGGTGATCGACGGATCGTCCTCCCGGAACTTCTCGCCGGATGCCGACTTCGCGTCGATCCGCCCGAAGATGCGATCACGGATGTCCGGCCACCGAGTGCCGTGCAGCTGAAGATCAACACCGAGCCTCGCAGCATGCCGTGGAATCCGGGAAAGATCGGCCGGGAAGACCAGCATCTTGGTCGGTATGCAACCGACATTGAGGCAGATGCCGCCAAATGTGCCACCTTCCACCATGGCAATCTGGAGATTCGCGAGCCGCCGGCCGGGGATGGTGTTCGCCGATCCGCTGCCGATGATGCACAGATCAAAATGCTGCACGTGCTCATCGTGCCAGGCCTCGCAATCGCCAGCTGGTGTGAGCGGACAGGTACCCGAGACCTTGCTGCGTAGCATTTTCACCGCCGTCATGGCGAGAATTAGGCAGTTCCGCTGAGCGCCGAATCTCCTCTGTCACGTCTCTGGGAAGCGCCGTCCGGGACGTTGATCCGAGAGCGTAGCCGGAGGTAGTGCTGTCGTTCGGCCTGGTCGAAGTGTTCGATGGCATAGCGAAGGGCGGTGCGAGGCATCCGCGCTGCGTGTTCATCAAGGAAGTCGCGCAGGGCCGTGCGGTCGACTCGCTTGCCAGCTTCGCGCAGTGACCAGCCGACGGCCTTCTGAATAAGGTCGTGCTGATCGAACAGGAGCAACTCGGAGATCCTGAACAGGTCTTCCGTCTCTGCGGCACGCAGGAAGTGTTGGGTGCTGACCATGGCAATCCGCCGCTCCCAGACGAGCGACGACCGCGCGAGGTTGTACAGGGGCGCGCGATCTCGAGCCTCCAGGTAGCGGCCGACGATCGGACCGCAACTGACGTCGACCAGATCCCAGTTGTTGACGTGTGCCGTGTGGTCGAGATAGTCGCGGTAGACCTGGGTCTGCTCGGCCTCCGTGCCGCGCACCGAGCGGGCCGCCATGATCAGTAAGGCGAGCTGGCGGTGCTCGTGTATCGCGCTCGTCAGAAGCGGCAACCAGTCCGAGCTCCGGTAGGCCAACCTGGCATAGGGCTTGGCCAGCCTCCGAAGCTCACTCAACCGAATGCCGAGGAAGACGTCTCCCTCGCCGTATCCGCCCGGCTTGACCTGAAAATAGCGGGCCATGGCCTCGGCGTAGGAGGGATTGGCGAAATCGGCGAGCTGGTCAACGGCAGACCTCACCCGAGCAGCATGCCAGGCACCCTCCAACGGCACGCACAGCCGGACATCGGCCTCGCCCGGCTCAATTTCAGACGCCGGCGTAGGAGTGAAGTCCGCTGACCAGCAGATTGATGCCGATGAAGTTGAACCAAAATGAGGCCAGCCCGATGATGGCGATCACGGCCGCCCGGCTGCCGCGCCAGCCCGCCGTCGACCGGGCATGGAGGTAGCAGGCGTAGATCACCCAGGTGACCAGGGCCCAGGTCTCCTTCGGGTCCCAGCCCCAGTAACGGCCCCAGGCGTATTCGGCCCAGATGGCGCCGGCCGCCACAGTGAAGGTCCATAGCGGGAAAGCGAAGGCGTGGAAGCGGTAGGTCAACACGTCCATCCGCTGCACGGCTGGCAGCCGAGTCAGATAGCCCCGGACCTGGCCGCGATCCTCGGCCCTCTTCTTGATCAAGTAAAGGATGGCCATCAGGCCGCCCACGTTGAAGGCGGCTCCGGCGATGGCGGCGGCGACGATGTGGATGAGGAACCAGACCGAGTGCAGCGCCGGTACGAGCGGGGCGACAGCGACATAGAAGACGGTGACGGCCAGGCCATTGCCGATCGTTGCCAGCAGGGTCACGGGCAGACCCAACCAGCGCAGGCCGACTCGCCAGACCATGATCAGATATGCCGCGACGACGAACACCATGGCGGCCGTGGTGAACTCGAACATGTTGCCCCAGGGCGCCCGCTGCGCCGTCAGACCCCGAAGGACGACGCCGACCACACTGAGGCCCAGACCGATGACGGTCAAGGCGATGCCGACCCGGCCGAACTGGTCCACGCGTCGCCGGTCGGCTCCCTCGGATGGAGGAACCGCTGTCCGGCTGCTTCCAGTCGGCGCCAACGCCGCCCGGTCGCCCACCGCACTCTCCCCCGCTACGACCGCAGCGAGCGCGGGTTCGCGCATCCCCTCGGCCGAGGCGTCATCATCCAATTTTCGGGCGGTCGCCCATTCCGCAGCGTGGGCCAACATGGCCAGCGCATAGACCACCACGGAGGCTACGAACGCCAGGTTCGAGTAGTACTCCAGATTCACGTCGTACTCGATCCTTTCGATCCTGCCGCCAGTCCTGGTTCGAGCCGTGAAATCTGACCGGCCAGCTCTGCCACGTCGTCGGTGAGACCGGCTCGAGCGTCCGCCCGGTCCAGGCCGCCGACCTCCACCACACTAGAGCCCTTGCCGTCGGAGATCTTGATCCATACCCGCCGAGGTCGAACGAACAGCGATAGGCACAGGCCAAGAACCGCCGCCCCGATAGCCCCTAGCGAGACCGGCAGGCCAGGGGTCTCGCCGACTTGAAGCTTGAGCCAGCGGACCCAGCCATCCATCTGGATGGATCCTTTGCCGTCCGGAAGCCGGATCTCCTCACCCGTCTGGAGGGCGAGTCTCAGTGGGTCACCGCTCCCGTCCTTGAACTGGGTGAGGCCGGCGGTGTTCAGCGAGTAGACGTTCTCCGGCACGCCGGTCTCCACCTTGGGCGGTCCGTACCAGGCATTGAGGAATACCGCCGGGTTGAGTGCGTCGGGAAAGACCGAGCGAGGCCCTTGCTCGTCGAGCACGGCCGTGGGCAGAAAAAATCCCTGGAACGCAAGCCGTTCGGGCCTCCCGTCGGGTGCCTTGATGGCGCCGGCCGACGTGAAGTTGCCATCCTGCGGCAAGAAGACCACCGGACCCGAGTAGGCGACGTTCCCGTCGCCGTCCTTCACTGTCACCTTCGGCGCATAACCGTGACCGATCAGGTGCACCTTGGTGCCGCCGATCGTGATCGGCTTGTTCACCTCCAACGTGGTCGCTCGCGGAGCGGCACCCGGACGGTCGACCACCTCCACGTCGGCGGCGAATAACCGGGCTGCCCCGCGCTGGACACTGCCCGTTTCGAAGCGCACCCGGAAGTCCTTCACGATGAGGCTGAACGGCCGCAGATCGGAGTCGCGGAACGATGCGCCGGCGGAGAAGTCGTCGTACTGGGTGAGGTTGTTGGCAAAACCCTGGCCCACGACCACCACGCTGGTGCCCCGGAAACCGAAGAAGCTGCCAATGGCCACCCCCAGTAGCAGGAGCAGCAGGCTGACGTGGAAGAGCAGGTTGCCCGCTTCCCGCAGGTAGCCGCGTTCGGCCGCTACCGACGTGTCGCGGGTGTCGACGCGATAGTGCTGTCGTCGTAACGTCGCCGCCGCCCACTCCAGCACTCCGTCAGTGCTGACCACTTCGGCTTGGGCGTACGCCGGAAGTCGTCCAAGGTTCCGGGGGGTCGCCGGCGGACGAGCCCTGAGCGCCTTCGCGTACACCCTGACGCGAGGGATGATGCAGCCGGCCAGTGAAGCGAAGAGCAGCAGGTAGATCGCGGAGAACCAGGGCGAGCTGTAGACGTTGAACATGCCGATCGCGTCGTAGATCGGCCCAATCCTGGGGTGCTCGCGGATGAAGTCCGA
>DATFQP010000269.1:0-14568 GCA_035264145.1 Propionibacteriaceae bacterium | reverse complement strand
GGGCTCATCGACGGGCGTCATGTGATCACCGGGTTCAACCACGCGACCGGTTATGTGGTGGACGTGGGACAGCGCGTCGCCCGGGGGCAGGTCATCGGTCACGTCGGCAGCACCGGCTTCTCCACGGGCTGTCACCTTCATCTGATGCTGTGGCTGGACGGCGGCCTGAGTAATCCGGCGACGTACTTCTGAGCTGGTGGCCCTCAGGCGCGAGGATGCGCTTGTTGGTAGGCGCTTCGGAGCCGTTCATTCGTGACGTGGGTGTAGATCTGCGTGGTGGCCAGCGAGGCGTGGCCAAGAATCTCCTGGACGCTGCGTAGGTCGGCACCCCCCTCGAGGAGATGGGTGGCCATGGCGTGCCGCAGTCCGTGCGGTCCGAGGTCAGGGGCACCGTCAACGACCTTCAAACCACGATGAACGATCCTCCGGACCACCCGTGAATCGATTCGTCGGCCGCGGTTCCCGATGAACATTGCGGCGCCGGACTCCGCCGTGACGAGGCTCGACCGGGGTGGCCCGAGCCATTCGTCCAGGGCCCGAAGCGCAGGACCGCCGACCGGCACGCTCCTTTCCTTCCGGCCCTTGCCGAATACCCGCACAATCCCCCGGTCGCGGTCGAGATCGTCGATGTCGAGTCCGACCAACTCCGAGACCCGGATCCCGGTCGCGTACAGCAGTTCCAAGATCGCCGCATCGCGCAGCGCGGCAGGTCCGCCGGACTCGCCCGCCACGGCGAGCGCGGCGGCGAGCATCTCTGCGGCTTCCGGCGGCTCCAGCGTCAACGGCAACGTGCGAACGGTTCTTGGTGATCTCAGCTTGGCGGCAGGGTTGCCGGACGCATGTCCCTCCTGTTGGGCCCAACGACAGAACATCCGTACGGCGGCGGCCCTTCGTTGCAGTGTCGCTCGGGCCAAACCGAGCGAGGCTTGCTTGGCGAGCCAGCTACGGACGCTCTGCAGTGATGCGTCGTCGAGCGTGGTTGCGCCCAGTCGCTGAAGATGCACCAGAAAGCCGGCAACATCGCCCGCATAGGCCCGAACCGTGTGGGAGGAGAAATCGCGGTTGAGCCGTAGGTGCCGGAGGTAATCCTCCAGGAGGGCGGTGAACGGGCCACTGAGCTCATCCTGATCGCCTCCAACGAGCGCTGCAGCACCAGCGTGCTCATCGGTGCTTGCCATGTCCCAACCTTTGACCTGCGGAGAGTCCGGGACAAGCCGCCACTCCGGGTCACATCCGGCTCGACGGTAGCGTTGAGACGTGAACCCGACTTCCGATCTGGCTGTTGGCGACCTCAGAACCGCTGGCCGAGTGCTGCCCATCATCCGGTGGGGCGCTCCAGTGATGCACGCCAAGACCAGGCCCGTCGGGGAATTCAATGAAGAGCTCCACCAGCTCATCCGCGACATGTTCGCCACCATGTACGCCGCTGAGGGGGTCGGTCTCGCAGCAACTCAGGTGGGAGTCGATCTCGCAGTCTTCGTCTTCGACTGCCCGAACGCCGATGACGTGCGCCAGGTAGGTACCGTATGCAACCCAGAGGTCATCCTGCCCGAAGGCAAGGATCGGAAGCTCGAGGCCTCCGACGAGGGCTGCCTGTCCCTCCCTGGCGCCTACCTGGAACTCGCTCGACCCGATCGAGCGATCTGCCGAGGTCAGGATGCCTTGGGCAGGCCGATGGAGGTGCAGGGAACGGGATTGCTGGGCCGCTGCCTCCAGCATGAAACTGATCATCTGAATGGCATCGTCTTCGGCGACCGGCTTTCTGGACGGGCGCGGAAGAAGCTCTATCTCCTTCATGCCGAAGCGGCCGACAGCTATCCGGGCGATTGGCCGGTAACGCCGCGGGTACGGGCGGAAAGCGGGCCAAGCACGTAGCAGGCGATTGCGGACGCGGCCGCCACATTGAGCGAGTCGATGCCTGCAGCCATGGGGATTGTCGCACGCAGCTCCGCACCCCTGGTCCACGCGGCCGACAGGCCGCCGCCTTCGGCTCCGAACAGAATGGCCACCCGCTCCGCCGAACCAAGTTCGGCAGAAATCCGCTCCAGGTCCACCGCATCAGCAGTGAGTGTCAAAGCCACCGTGCGGAAACCGGATCGACGCAGCAGCGAGGGACCGCCCGCCCAATCACTTAGCCTGGCCCAGGGCAGCGAGAACACCGCGCCCATGCTCACCTTGATCGACCGTCGGTACAGTGGGTCCGCTGCTCGCGGAGCGAGGATCACACCGTCCCAGCCCAGGCCGGCTGCATTCCGGATGATCGCGCCGACATTGGTGTGATCGACCACGTCCTCGATGACGACGACTCGATCGAATCCCAGTAGATCCTCCAGCCGGTGCCGCTGCTCACGGTGCATCGAGGCCAGGGCCCCGCGGTGGACATGGAACCCGGTCACCGTTTCGGCCAGCTGTTCTGTCACCAGATAGACCGGGACGTCCGGCCAGCGTTGAGTGACATCGGTCAGTCCGGCCACCCAGCGCTCGGCGAGCAGAAATGATCGGGGCCGATAGCCGGCCTGAAGTGCGCGTCGGATCACCTTCTCACCCTCGGCGATGAAAATGCCCTGCTCGGTCTCCAGCAGCTTGCGCAGAGTGACCTCGCGCAACTTGAGGTAATCACTCAGCCGGGTATCGCCTGCCGCCGCGATCGGAACGATCGGCACCGTCGTAGTCTATGCAAACCTGAAGCCTTGATCCGCCATATTCAAGGCCATAGCCTTGTCATATGCCGTTCGTGTTTACGGTGGATCAAATCCGATCTCGCGCCCAGCGGGACCTGGTCGAGGCGACGCTCGCTGGGCTCAGGGAGGTCGACACACTGCTTCCCTTCACTCGTACGGTCGGCGATGAGTTTCAGGGTCTTGTGGCGAACCCGGCGTCAGTGGTGGATGTCACGCTGAGCCTCATGCGTACTGTCGCGTGGCACATCGGGATCGGCATCGGAGCTGTCCAGCAGCCGTTGCCATCCGATGCCCGGCAAGCTCGAGGCCCAGCATTTCTCGCTGCACGGAGTGCCGTCGAAGCAGCCAAGAAGCAGTCGACCCATCTCAGTGTGCGCTCCGTGCCTGACCGCGTTGAAGCGCACGATGCCGAAATCCCGTTTCGGCTGCTTATTGCACTTCAGCTGCGCCGCTCCCCCCAGGGATGGGAGGCGGCCGAGCTGATGGATCATGGTCTCACTCAAGCAGCAGCGGCCAGCACGCTTGCGATCACCCGGCAGGCTTTGAGCCAACGACTCCAGGCAGCTCATTGGTCACTCGACCGAGAAGCACGCCTGGTGCTCGCCCGGCTCCTGGCCCGCGCCGAGAGGGCAGCGACGCCGGACTCGCCTTCGGAGGTCCGGGCGTGAGCACCATGGCCGCGATGGCACTGGCTTTGTGGACAGTGCTGAGCGCTGCCAGCATCCCGCTCTGGTTTCCCGCCGGATCGCCCGCTCGGCAACCCTTGCTGGCGCGGACTGCGTTGCTGCTCACGATCGTCGCCATCGTCACCGCCGGCACAGGAATTGTCGCCCTGCTCGCCGGATTGGCCTCTCCGCTGGTAGGACGCTGGGCGTGGCTGGGCTATACCGTGGCGGTCTTCGCAGCCTTGGTGTGCGGTGGGCCATTGACGTCGTGCTTGCTGTCGCTCGCCGACGCCAGTTCGCGTCCTGGGACCCCTCGCGTCCAGCGGACGATCCTGCATGGCGGTTCCTGGATCGGCGCGTTGGAGCGGCTGACCATGGCGGTGTCGATCTTGAGCGGCTTCTCGGCCGGTATCGCGGTCATCGTGGCGATCAAGGGTCTGGGCCGCTATCCCGACCTGAGGGCCGGCCAGGGATCGGGTGCGGCCGAGCGCTTCATCATCGGTACCTTCGCAAGCCTGGGCTGGGCAGCGGTGTGCGCCGGGGTCGGCTTGCTCCTAGTCTGAGCCAGTGTCCCGGCCTGAGATCGAACCTTCACTCGGCACGCTGACCTGGTTTTCCGGACCTGATCATCCTGAGCTTCTCGCGCCCGTCGTCAGGGACGCCATCTCCCGGGACCGGCTCGACTGTTTCGTCGCCGAGATCGATCCGACCCTGGCCGACACTGCGGCATTCTGCGAGACGTACCACGTGCCGCTGGAGGTGTCCGCCAACTGCGTCGTGGTCTCCGGTCGCCGGGCCGAGAGCGTCACGATGGCGGCCTGCCTGGTGCTGGCCACAGATCGGGCCGACATCAACAAGACAGTTCGCCGACACCTCGACGTGCGAAAGATCTCCTTCGCCGACATGGCCGCGGCGGTATCGGAGACCGGCATGGCGTACGGCGGCATCACTCCGATTGGGCTGCCGCCCAGCTGGCCCATCCTGATCGACCAACAGGTCGCGGCGAGCCCTTGGATAGTGGTCGGCAGCGGAATTCGGGGCAGCAAGATAGCCGTCCGGGGCGGCGATGTCGCCGATCTCCCGAGTGTGCGGGTACTCAGCATCGCTCAGCGCTGACAGAATTACCGCCGCAGGCTGACGATCGCCACCACACCGACCGCGACGATGATGACCCGATAGATCATCGGCGGTAGCTTCCGGCCAACCCGTCCGCCCACCTGAGCGCCGAGCACCGATCCGGCCGCAATGGTGGCGGCGGCACCCCAATCGATCCGCGCCTCTGGCTGACCGCCGGGAACTATCGAGATGATCACGAACAGGACACCGGCGACACCGTTCACGATCAGCGCCAAGACGTTCTTCAGCGCGTTGATCCGGGACAACGTCTCGACCAGCCCAATGCCCATCACACCAAGCAGTAGCACCCCTTGGGCCGCTCCGAAATAGCCGCCGTAAACGCCGGTGATCAGCACCGCAATCCATAGCCCGATTGCTCCGTGCGGGGGCGGCTGCCCCGACCCCTGACGCAGCCGACGGGCTGCAATCCAGCGCGACACTCGAGGTTGGACGATGACCAGAAGGCAGCCGATGCCGATCAATACCGGCACAATCGCGTCGAACGCCGACGACGGGAGCCACAGCAGCAGTCCGGCACCGGCGATCCCGCCCAGCAGCGAGGCGGTGCCCAAGCGCCACACACGCTGTCGCTGTCCAGCAAGCTCCGGCTGCATCGAGAGAGCCCCGGACAGTGAACCGGGTGCCAGACCCACCGTGTTGGACATGTTCGCCGTCACCGGCGGCACTCCCAGCGCGAGCAGGGTCGGAAACGTGATCAAGGTTCCCGACCCGACCACGGTGTTGATCAAACCCGCAGCTGCCCCGGCCGCCAACAGGGCCACCAGGTCGAGCCAGGTCACTGCCGAGTGTTCGGCTCCACCGGTGCGGTGTAGGGCGAGCGCTCCACGTCGGGCTGACCGTCACCAGGAGCGGCCTCGGCATGACCGTTCGGCGCAGCGGAGACCGCCGGTTGCTGGTGTGCACCCCGCAACGCTGACAGATCGGCGCGAACCGGACTGTCGAGCTCCCGGGCGGCCTGGATGGCTTCGTCCACGGTCCGCTGAGCCCGCGCCTCCTCCTCGGCATTCTGCTGATCGATCTCGCTTTGCACGTCGATTTCCGGGGGTCTGGTGAACTCGCCCTTGGCGACTGCGGGAATCGCGGAGCTGACAGAACCTGCAGCGCTGCCCAAACCCTTGAGAGCGTCGTTCAGCTCGCTGGGAACGATCCAGACCTTGTTCGCATCTCCTCGAGCGATCGTCGGCAACATCTGCATGTACTGGTAGGCCAGGAGGGCCTGATCAGGCTGGCCGGCGTGGATGGCGTTGAAGACCGTGGTGATGGCCTGGGCCTCGCCTTCGGCGCGGAGCATCTGCGCCTGCCGATCGGCTTGGGCCCGCAGCACCGCGGCTTCCCGATCACCTTGCGCCCGCAGGATCGCGGATTCCTTTTCACCGCCGGCAGAGAGAATTTGCGACTGCCGCTGACCGTCGGCGAGCAGCACCGTCGCTCGCCGATCCCGTTCGGCTCGCGCGCCCTTCTCCATCGCGTCGCGGATCGTGGCCGGCGGCTCGATGGCCCGCAGCTCGACCCGGTTGACCTTGATGCCCCACTTGCCGGTCGCCTCGTCGAGCACGATCCGCAGCTGCTGGTTGATCTGCTCGCGACTGGTCAGGGCCTGCTCGAGATCCAGACCGCCGATGATGTTGCGCAGGGTTGTCATGGTGAGCTGCTCGATGGCCTGCACATAGTTCTGCGCCTCGTAAGCGGCTCTCACCGGATCGATGATCTGGAAGTAGATCACCGAGTCGATGCTGACCATCAGGTTGTCCTCGGTGATCACGCCCTGCGGCGGGAATGGAACCACGTTCTCCCGCATGTCGATGTTGTAGCGCACCTTGTCCAGCACGGGCACCACGAGATGCGGGCCCGGCTCCAGGCTGCGGTGGAACTTGCCCAGCCGCTCGATCAGCCCCACGCGCTGCTGCCGAATGACCTTGACCGCACTGGCGATGAAGAAAATCACCGCCAGCGCGATGACCAGCGCGACGATCAATGACGGAATGTCCACGTTCTTCCTATCTCTTCGCGCCTGCCGTTAGGGCAGTGCGCCGTGCTTGGGGTACACCACCGCGATGGCTCCGTCGATCTCGTACACCTCGATCTCCGTGCCTTGTTCGATCACCGTGTCGGTGATGTAGGGACGTGCCGTCCAGCTCTGGCCGTCGACCTTGATCTCGCCCCCTTGCCGGTCGATCTGCGACACCGCGATGCCACTGCTACCGACCAGCTTGGCCGTTGAGGAGCGGTATCCGGGCATGTTGCGCACGCGCTTGAGCAATGTCGGCCGCAGCAGCAGCAGCATGAGCACCGAGACGGCCGCGGCGGTCAAAATCTGCAGCCACCAGAGTCCGGGTGCCAAGACCGCGACGCCGGCTGCGGCAAGGGCACCTACGGCCAGCATGATCAAAACCAGGTCGAGCGACACGACTTCGGCGACCGCCAGCAGGAAGGCAAGGCTGAGCCATATCGCCCAGCTGTTGTCACCGAGCCAGTCGGTCAAGTTCTCTCCCACGGTGTACCCGCCCTCCATCAATGGTGCCAGATTGGCCGGAGAGTCTCCCGCGGTCGCCCACTCTCCTTCGGTGACTCACTCCTCGGGGCTGACCTCGCCGTGCCACTTCGAGCAACCGGCCGACCGAGGTGGCCGGAAACGTCGCTCACTGGTCAGATGGCTCGGGCGACCCACCGGCCGTCGGACTCCTCAAGGCTCAGCGGCAAGTCGAACGTCGCCGACAGGTGATCCGCGGTCAGAGTGTCCCGCAGGGTACCGGCGGCGACGACTCCCCCGTTACGCATCAGCAGAGCATGCGTGATGCCCTCGGGAATCTCCTCCACGTGGTGGGTGACCAGGACCGAGGCAGGCGCGTACGGATCGAGCGCCAGGTCGCTCAGGGTACGGACGAGTGCCTCCCGCCCGGCCAAATCGAGCCCCGCCGCAGGCTCGTCGAGCAGCAGCAGCTCAGGATCGGTCATCAGCGCACGCGCGATCTGAACGCGCTTGCGTTCACCTTCGCTGAGAGTCCCGAACGTCCGGTCGGCGAGCGCGTCGATCCGCAACTGTGCCAGCAGTTCGGTGGCGCGTTCATGATCAAGTCCGTCGTACTCCTCCCGCCAGCGGCCAACGACGGCGTAGGAGGCGGAAACGACCACGTCGTGCACCCGCTCGCCTCGGGGAATGCGTTCGGCGAGTGCCGCCGACGTTAGTCCGATCCGGGGGCGGAGCTCGAAGACATCGACGGTACCGAGCACCTCCCCCAGCAGGCCGGCGACCCCGCTGGTGGGGTGGATCTGAGCAGCAAGGACCTGCAGGAGCGTGGTCTTGCCGGCACCGTTGGGGCCGATCACCACCCAGCGATCGGACTCGTCGATTTGCCAGGTGACATCCTCCACCAGCGTCGATCCACCGCGAACGATGGTGACTCCAGCCAGCTCGACCACGGACGCCATGAGGAGAAACCTACAGGCGAGCTACCGTACGGTGGGTCGATGCAGCCATCGCTGGCACCGGCCTCGCCGTCATTGGCGATGGCTGCCAATCTGAACGCTATGCTCCACCGGGCACAGCGCCCGGATGACGCCCTGACCGCGATCGCGGGCAATGATGTCGCGCATCACGTCGTTGATCCCGATGACGTTCTTGATCTCGACCCGCTGAACGCCACGCGGCTCGATATGGCGCTTTCACATCTCATCGCCGCCGAGCATGAGCGCTGGGTGCTGGTGTTGCCAGTTCCAGGAGCGCTGGGGCCGTTACGGGGTCCGAAACCGCTCAACCTTGCTGCGCTCGATGTCGGGCAAGCCGTCGTGGCTGCGACTACCGGAGTTGCATTAGTCCCCTTTCGGGTGGGACGCGGGGTGCAGTGGCGTGTCTACGCCGGATCGAGACCCCTCTCTCCACCGACGCCGTACGAGGCAGAGCGAGCCTTCAACGAGGCGATTCTGTCCGCTAGCCACGCCCTGCGGCGACTTGACGTGGCCGCCGGCCAGCGACCACGGCAGGGCGCCGAGCCATACCTGCCTCCGGGCTATGGCGCTCGGGAGCGGGCCACAGTCGCACGAGCGCTTCGGCTGATCATCGCGTGTGACGAGGCACTCCGAAGCGATGGCCGCAGCATCTCCTCGTTCGAGGTCAGCCAGCGCGACCGCGAACTCCGGCGAGTCCGCTCGACGGCTGGCGACGTCTTGTGCGCCACTGTGACATGGCTCGACGTCGTGAGCTCGGTTCACGGCGATCGACGTCGTCAGTAATCGGCGAAGTCGGCCTCGAGAATCCTGCGGTCTTCCGGATCGGCGATCGGCACCGACGTGGCGGCGGTCCAGGCGGCGGCGGCGCCGGCCGGGTCACCGATGGCTCGCAGAGCCCGAGCTCGCGCCTCCTGTGCGTAGGCCAGATCAAAGTCGGTGAGTGCGTTGGCACTGCAGACGGCCAGGCATCGGTCGGCCGACTGCAATGCCAACTCCGGCTGACCGCTGAACAGCAGCGCCTTGGAAATCATGTAGTGAGCCCGGGCAGCGTTCCCCGGGGTAGAGCCACGCGCGCGTTGCCAGTGGTAGGCGGCCGCGTAGGCGCGGCGAATCATGTCCTCGTTCTCATCAGCCGTACGATCCGGCTTGTCGAACAAATCCCAGAGAGAATTGTTCGCTTCCACTGCCTGCGCCCGATGCCAATCCGGTTCTGTGAAGTCGTCGGGCTGCTCGTCATTCTCCACCGACGGCAGCGGGCGGCCGGTTTCCAGCAGGCTCTTCATGCTGTCGAGGATCCACACCCAGCCGTCTTTCACGCTCACCCAGGTGCGTGGACTCTGGGCCAGGTCACCATGCACCAGCCGGACCCGGGTCAGGCCGTTTCCGACCGCTTCGATGGTCCACTCCACTCGGCCAGGGGGCTCTGCCGACATCGCCGCGTCGTAGAGCACATGCCAGGTCTGGACGAATCGTCCGGCCCGGCCTTCGCCGGGCGGCTGCATCTCTTCGATCATGCCGTCGATCGCTGGGCGCGCATCGGCGGTCACCGTGCGGTAGGGCCGCCCGGCCTGCGGTGGATCGACGAACGAGGTGCCGTGAAAGTAGCGCCGAGTCCATGCTGAGTCAGTGATCGCCGACCAGACTTGATCAGGCGTGGCGGCGATGTAGATCTGGTAGACGTGCGCGGTGATGGGCATCGTTCCCCCTAGGTGCTGCTACTGATGATGTGCTGATCCAGATCGACCAGGGCGTCGGCATAAGGCGCGGCGTACTTGCTGACCCAGCGGTGCGCGATCTGTGCAATGGGCACCGGATTGAGGAAGTGCAGCTTGTTGCGACCCTGGCGGACGGTGGTGATCAGGTTCGCCTCTTCCAGGATGCCCAGGTGCTTGCTGACACCGAATCGGGTCATCTCGGGGAATCGCGCCCAAAGGCCACCGGCGGTCTGACCGTCGCGTTCGAACAGCAGATCCAGGATCGCTCGGCGAGTCGGATCGGCCAGAGCCTTGAAGACGTCGGCCCCTTCCCTCATGCCGCCATAATAGGTGACCAGATGGTCACATCTGAAGCCTTGTTGCTTTTGCTGTCGATCCTCAGACTGGGACAATGGACCACGACTGGCTGCGGGCGCTCTTCGATCTGTGGCAGCAACCCGATCACGCAACCGATCTGGACCTGGCCTTCGGCGCTTTCTACACCGATCCGGTGATCGTCAACGGCGCGGAGATATCCATCGCCGACATGGTGGTTCGGGCTCGCATCTTGAACGCGGCTTTTGAGGCCCTGACCGCCGAAATCTTGCAAGTGGTCGGAGGCGGCGACGCGGTCGGAGGCGGCGACGGCTCACTTGCCGTGGCATTCGTCATGCGCGGGCGGCACACGGGCCCGTACGCCGGACCGTTCGGCATCGTCGAGCCGACCGGGATCGACGTCGACATCAGGACAATCGACATCCTGACGCTGACTGACGGCAAGGTGTCGAAGATCTGGGTGAATGCCGATGATCTTGGTTTGCTGCGCCAGCTCGGTGCGGTGTCCGGAACAACGGCTGGCAGTGTGTGAGCGCCGTCGGCTGCGCGCTGCCGGCCGACCGCACCGGAACGAGATCAAGCACCGGTGGAGTGCAGCCCCCCATCGACGTGGATCATCTCTCCCGTCGTCTTCGGGAAGAAGTCGCTGAGCAGCGCCACGACCGCCTTGGCGGCTGGTTCCATGTCCTTGGGGTCCCAGCCGATGGGCGCCCGCTGCCCCCATACCTGGTTGAACTCCTCGGCGCCTCCGATGGCCTTCTTGGCCAGGGTCTCCAACGGCCCCGCGGCCACCAGGTTCACCCGCACGCCATCGGGCCCGAGATAACGGGCGAGGTATCGGCTAGTGCTCTCCAAAGCGGCCTTGGCGACTCCCATCCAGTCGTAGACGGGCCACGAGATCCGGGCGTCGAAGGTCATCCCGACCACGGCGGCCGACTGGGAGAACAGCGGCCGGCACGCCATCGTGAGCGATGTCAGGGAGTATGCCGACACCTGCAGGGCTGTACTCACATCGCCCCACGGTGTACTCAGGAACTTTCCCCCCAGTGCGGTCTCGGGATTCGCAAAGGCCAAGGAATGCACCAGGCCGTCGAGGGAGTCCACATGCTCGCGCAACGAGTCGGCCAGTCCGGTGAGATGATCATCATTTGTGACATCGACCTCGAGCAGGGGTGGTACTGGGTCGAGCTTTTTGATCACCCGTCCGGTGAGGCTCATCGCTCGACCGAAGTTCGACACGATCACGTTGGCGCCCTCGGCCTGAGCGATCCGGGCGACGTGGAAACCAATCGAGGTGTCCAGCGTGACGCCCGCCACCAGCACGTTCTTGCCCTGGAGAATTCCCACGCCGTCTCCTCTCAGTGCCCCATGCCGAGGCCGCCATCAACCGGGATCAACGCGCCCGTGATGTAACCGGCCCCATCACTGGCCAGAAACGCGGTCGTGTTGGCCACATCGTCGACCTGACCCATCCGACCCAGCGGGATCTGCGCCTCATACTTCGTGGTCAGTTGCTCCCCGAGCTCCGCCGTCATGTCGGTCTCGATGAAGCCTGGCGCAATGACGTTGGCGGTAATCCCCCGCGATCCCAGTTCACGAGCCAGCGAGCGGGCCATGCCCACCAGGCCCGACTTCGACGCGGCGTAGTTGACCTGCCCGGCCGATCCGAGTAACCCCACCACCGACGAGATGAAGATGATGCGGCCGAATCGCTTTTTGATCATGGGTCGAGCAGCGCGTTTCGCCACCCGAAACGCTCCCGTGAGGTTGGTGGCGATCACCGCGTCCCAGTCCGCATCGGACATCCGCATCAAAAGCGTGTCCCGGGTGATGCCGGCGTTGGCGACCAGAATGTCGACCGGCCCAAGCGCGGCCTCGACCTCACCGAACGCGCTCTCGACCTGCTCCGGATCGGTCACGTCACACCGCACCCCAAGTACGCCCCGGGACACTTCACCGCTGCGGTAGGTGACCGCCACACGGTGGCCGGCACCAGCCAGCCGATCGGCGATTGCCCGCCCTATGCCCTTGCCGCCGCCAGTCACCAGGGCCACCCGGGACGTAGCTGCCCGAGAGATTTCGTCGGCAAGGTTGGTGCTGGATGCGGTCACGAAGGTCACGCTATCGAGACCGACCATGCCGCGCGACGAGGCGTAGGCTGGCGGAGTGGCAGGCGGTGCACAGGTTCCGGTCAAGGCCCAAGGACAGCGGTCGCAGCCGCTGCTGATTACTGACGCCCGGTCCGGCGCCAGCAAGGAGATGTCGTCCCGAGTCCGGCGATATACCTACACGATGGCCTTCCGCACGGCCTGCTTCATCAGCATGATCTTTGTTTCCGGAGTATTTCGCTGGATCTTGTTCGCCGGTGCCGTCTTCCTGCCGCTGATCGCGGTCATGATCGCCAATCAGGCGAACCGACGCTCGGCTTCTCGTTGGACTTCCACGGTGGAGGCTCCTGGTAGCGAGGCGCCACAGCTGACCACCGGACAAGAACCGCCAACCGAAGCCGACGTGATTGCGGGCAATTCGGTTGAAAGTGACGTTCGAGACGATCGAGTTGCCTGAGGTCAACACCGACGACGCGGATCTGACCTGTTCGGCCCGAGGCTGCCGCCAGGTCGCGACTTTTGATCTGCGCTGGAACAATCCCAAGATCCACCCCGCCGAACGGCGAAAGCACTGGCTGGCGTGCGAGGATCACCGCGACTCCTTGAGCCGGTTCCTCGCTGCTCGAAGCTTCTTACGTGAGGTGGAGCCCTTAACCACCGATGGCTGACATCGGACGCTCAGGCTGCAGAAACGACGGGTCGTTTATGCCGTGTCCCGGGCGCTTGCCGGCGACGGCCGCCACCCACTGATCGGCGAGCTCCTCATCGCTCGCACCGGCCCGCATGGGCGTGCGCAGATCTGACTCGAGGCGGGAGAACAGGCAGTTGCGTACCTGTCCGTCCGAGGTCAGTCGCACCCGATCACACGACCCGCAGAACGGCTTCGACACCGCAGCGATGATGCCGACCGAGTAGTCAGTGCCGGCCACGCGGAACAGTTCGGCTGGTGCGCTCCCCCGAGACAAGGCCTGATCCGGGTCTTCCACCAGGTCTACGTGGCGGCTCAGCCGCGCGCATATTTCGTCGGCGGTGACCATCTCGGTTCGCTGCCAGGCATGCTGGGCGTCCAACGGCATCTGTTCGATGAACCGCAGGTGGACGTTCTCCGCCATCGCCCAGCGCAGTAGGTCATAGGCCTCGTGATCATTGACGCCACGCATCAGCACACTGTTGATCTTCACCGGTTCCAGGCCGGCCTGCCGGGCGGCCGCCACACCGGCGAGCACGTCGGGCAGCCGTCGCCGACGGGCCAACCGCGCGAACGTCTCGGGATCGAGTGTGTCCAGCGAGATGTTGATCCGATCGAGTCCTGCGGCAGCCAGTGCGCTCGCCCGCTTGGCCAGACCGATTCCGTTGGTCGTCAAGGCTAGTGAGGGTCTCGGGTCAAGTTTCGCGAGCTCGGCCACCAGTGCTTCGAGGTTCTTGCGCAGCAACGGCTCTCCGCCGGTCAGCCGGACCGTGGTGATGCCGAGTAGCCGGACGCCGATGCCGACCAGGCGAATGATCTCAGCATCGTCGAGCACCTCCGCAGCCGGCAGCCAATCGAGTCCCTCCGCCGGCATGCAGTACGTGCAGCGCAGGTTGCAACGATCCGTGAGGGAGACCCGCAGGTCGGTCGCCACCCGCCCATAGGCGTCATTGAGAGCTCGAGTTTGGCCACTGGTCGTTGCGGGACGCACGGTGTCGGGATTCCGCCACCGCGGCATCGGCAACAAGGTGGTCATTCGGCAAAGTCTAGGTCGACGTACGGACGGCCGGGTTTCCGACGCGTTCCGGATGCGTGTAGATGTTCATCGTCCGGCCACGGACGAAGCCGACCAACGTCAGGCCGGCTTGCCGGGCGAGGTCGACGGCCAGCGAACTCGGAGCCGATACCGCCGCGAGCAGCGGGATACCGGCCAGCACCGCCTTCTGCGTCAGTTCGAAAGAGGCCCGGCCGGAGACGACCAAGATCGAGTTCGCCAGCGGCAGGCGGTCTTCGCGGAGGGCCCAGCCGACGACCTTGTCCACGGCGTTGTGCCGACCGACGTCTTCTCGCACGCAGACCAGTGCACCGTCGGTGGTCAGCAGCCCGGCAGCGTGCAGCCCTCCGGTCTGATCGAAGGCGCGCTGCCGGGAGCGCAGCTGGTCCGGTGCATTCAGAACGACGTCTGGCGGAATGGTCACCATTGCGGGCAACCGAAATGGTGAGGCGCGGAGCACCTGCTCGATGGTCGTGGTCCCGCAGATTCCGCAGGCGCTGGTCATGAGCACCTTGCGACGGAGCTCCGGCAGTGGGGGCGTTACGTGGCCGGCCAACCGCACATCGAGCACGTTGTAGGTATTTCGTCCGTCTCTCCCCGCACCGTCGCAGTACCGCGCACCGGCGACGTCGGACCGGAAGCGGACGACCGACTCGCTGAGGAGTAGACCGTGAACGAGATCGATGTCGTCCCCGGGTGTCCGCATGGTCACGAGCAACGGCTCGCCGTTGATCCGGATCTCCAGCGGCTCCTCCACG
>DATFQP010000268.1:0-10611 GCA_035264145.1 Propionibacteriaceae bacterium | reverse complement strand
GGAGGTTCGCGGCAGGATGGTGGTCGCCTCCGGGTCTGAAGGCCGGAAGCGACGGGGGGCGTTAGCCAACGCCGGCCGTACCCAGGTCTGCCGACCGGTGTCGACCTGTGCCTCGTCGGCATCCGAGGGACGAGCCCCGGTCGGGTGGCTCGTGGTCTCCTCAGACCTCGCTGATTCGGGGCTGCTGTCGCGATAGAGCGGTGGGGCTGCGTCGTCGTCGTCAAGGTCAGCAAAGATGCTGCGGCGGGAAGCGGCCCAGTCAGAGCCGATGCCTTCGTTGCGTGTCGATGGGGTGCCGGTGGGGGGGTCTGGGGTCGGGATGCGGCGAGGGGAGGCGGCCCGGTCAGAGCCGGTGTCATCGTTGCTGCTCGACGGGGCGCTGGTGAGCGAATCTGGAGTCCCGATTTGGGGCGACTGTGTGTCCGGCTGTCTGTCTGATTGCCGGGTCTCTCGAGCGGCGTCGAAATCCGATGACTCCGCAGGTTCTGACGGCGCCCGAGAACCGGCGCGGCGAGCGCTGCTGCCGTTGCCGGCGGAGTCGGCTAAGGTGCGTTGGGAGTTGTCGACATCAGATGTGACCGACTCGTCATCGCTCGGATCAGGCTCGAGAAATGCGCGCCTGGGACGATAGCCTCCGGGCTCCGGATCGACCATGCGTGAGCGACTCCTCTTTGCGAACAGTCCCACGCTGGCTGGCGGCCTGGGACGAAGATCACCGAAAACCATACCCGCTGCTGGGCGTGTCCGGCCGATCCTGCACCAAACGCTGGGTCAGCATGGGAGGGATATGGCCTCGCTTCTCTCCTCCCGGCGCGCCAATCCTGGGATCTCGTTGCAAGCGACCGTGCGGCAAACCAGGCGGGGCGGGCCCGACCAACGGGACCCCGATCAGGCGCTGTTGGGCTGGTTTCCCCTGGGCGTGGCTGGAGGGGTGCTCAGCTCGCTGACGGGGTGGGTGCTGATCACCGGGACCGTCGTTCTGGGCTGGCTCACGGCCGAGCCTGGAACCCTGTCTCAGTCGCTGGATATTGGAACCAGACTGTGGTTGCTTACCAATGGTGTGGCGACTCGACTGGGGTCGGCCAACGCGACCATCGTGCCGTGGGGAGCGACAGCTGTCTTCGCCTTCCTGGTCTGCAGATCAGCGGCGTTCGCCTCCCGAGCAGCCAAGCGGCGATCGGCGGCTCGCCTGGTCGCCATCAGCGGAGCGACCACAGCCGGCTACCTGGCACCGGTGCTTGTTGTGGCGCTGGCGAGCGATGAGGGGTGGCGGTCCTCGCTCCCGCGGTTCGGCTTTGTCGTGCTCGCGGTCTGGCTGTCGGCCATTCTGGGAGCCGGCAGGGCGCGCGGGGAGGCGCTGACCGGCCGATGGCCCAGATGGGCGTCGGATCTTGCCCGCGGAGTTCTCGGCGCACAACTGGTGATGCTTATCGCCGGATCAGCGGTCGTGGCTTCCGGACTGATTCGCCACATGTCTCGGGTCGTCGAATTGACGAATTTCTTGAATGCTGGGATCGCCGGCGGCCTGGCCCTCGTGGTCTTGCAGCTCGCGCTGGCACCTAACGCGGCGGTCTGGGCCGCTTCGTATGCCCTCGGAGCAGGTTTCTCGATCGGTTCCAGCTCGGTAGTCGCTCCGGCTGGCACCGAGCTGGGCATGGTGCCAGGTCTACCGCTGCTGGGAGCGTTGCCGGCCAGCGGGGCCAGCAGCGTTACTCAACTGTGGTGGCTGGCCAGCGGTGTCGGCGCCGGTGCCCTGGCGGCTTGGATCGTCGTTCGCCGTGGTCGGGTGGCGCGCTTCGACGAAACCGCACTGGTGGGCGGCCTAGCCGGGCTGCTCGCCGGCTTGGTGTTCGTCTGCCTCGCCTGGGCCAGCGGAGGCGACCTCGGAGCGGTTCGGCTGACCGCCCTGGGACCCCGGCTGCTGCCGCTACTGGTCATGGCGCCGACGACAATGGGCCTGGCGGGGATGATCGTCGGTTTCGTCCTGGGGCTGCTGCGCCGTCGGCACCGCTGACTCCATGCCGGGCCTATGGCGAGGCGCCCGCTTCGGGTCCCCCGATAGGCTTCCGGCGTGCCGCGCCCGTCCGACCCGCTTCGGCTGGTCGTGTTGATTTCAGGGTCAGGAACATTGCTGCAGGCGCTGATCGATGCGTCCGCCGCTCCCGACTTCGGCGCCCAGGTTGTTGGAGTTGGGGCGGACCGGGACCAGATCACGGGCCTTCAACGGGCGGAGAGAGCGGACATCTCCACGTTCGTGCATCCGCTGGTTCGGGGTGCTGATCGAGCCGAATGGGACCGGCAGCTGACTGACCTCGTGGCGAAGTTCGAGCCTTCCCTGGTAGTGATGGCCGGCTACATGAAGTTGGTAGGTCCACAGTTCCTTGCGACATTTGGCGGACGGCTGATCAACTCCCATCCTGCGCTGCTGCCCTCGTTTCCTGGCATGCAGGGCCCTCGTGACGCCCTTGCGTACGGGGTCAAGATTTCCGGAGCCACCATCTTTCTCGTCGACGACGGTGTGGATACGGGCATCATCGTCGACCAGGTCGCTGTGCGGGTGGAGGATGACGACTCCGTCGAGGATCTGCACGAGCGAATCAAGATTGCTGAGCGCGACCTCCTCGTTCAGACGGTGCACCGGCTGGCCACCCGGAGCTGGCACCTGAACGGCCGAAGACTGCGATGGAGTGACTAGGACATGAGCGAGACGATTCCTGCTGACCGCAAAGCGATCCGGCGAGCCTTGGTGTCCGTGTCCGACAAGACCGGGTTGATTTCGATCAGCCGGGCGCTGGTCGACGCCGGCGTGGAGCTGGTGTCCACTGGTTCGACCGGACGGACGATCGCCGAGGCCGGCCTACCAGTGACGTCGGTTGAGGAGCTCACCGGCTTTCCCGAATGCCTGGACGGGCGGGTCAAGACCCTCCACCCCAAGGTGCACGCCGGTTTGCTGGCTGACGTTCGGACGCCCGCGCACCGGGACCAACTGGCTGCTCTTGGCGTCGCACCATTCGAACTGCTGGTCAGCAATCTCTACCCCTTCACCGAGACGGTCATCTCGGGTGCCACACAGGAGGAATGCATCGAGCAGATCGACATCGGCGGACCGGCGATGGTCCGCGGTGCCGCCAAGAACCACGCGAGCGTGGCTGTCGTCACCTCACCGGCGCAGTACCCGCAGCTGGTAGCCGCACTGGCCGCCGGCGGGTTCACGTTGGTGGAGCGGCAGACGCTGGCTGCGGCAGCCTACGTCCATACCGCAACCTACGACGTCGCCGTGGCGAGCTGGATGGGCAACGCTATCGTTGACACCAGCGACGGGACCGGATTTCCAGGCTGGATCGGCGGGACCTGGGACAAGGCTGCCGTGCTTCGTTACGGCGAGAATCCCCACCAGCGGGCGGCGCTGTATCGCAACGGGTTCCTCCCCGGCGGTCTAGCCACCGCGGATCAGTTGCACGGCAAGGAGATGTCGTACAACAACTATGTCGATGCGGACGCGGCCCGGCGCTCGGCCTATGACTTCACCGCCCCGGCGGTGGCGATCATCAAGCACGCCAACCCTTGTGGAATCGCCATCGGTGGTGACATCGCCGAGGCGCATCGCCGAGCACACGCCTGCGATCCGGTGTCGGCCTACGGGGGAGTGATCGCCACAAACCGTCCGGTCAGCGTTGAGATGGCCCGGCAGGTGGCCGAGGTGTTCACCGAGGTCGTCGTGGCCCCGGGTTACGACGAAGGGGCCGTCGAGGTGCTCGCGGTGAAGAAGAACCTGCGCATTTTGGCGGTGGAGCCGTACGCGACCGGTGGTGCCGAGACCCGGCGGATTGACGGTGGCCTGCTGATGCAGAGTCCCGACACCGTCGATCAGGATCATGATCAGGCGGCCAACTGGAGATTGGTGGCGGGGGAGCCCGGTAGCGCCGAGGTGCTCGCGGACCTGGAGTTTGCGTGGCGCGCGGTGCGGGGGGTGAAGTCGAATGCCATCCTGCTGGCCTCCGACGGCGCCGCGGTCGGGATTGGGATGGGCCAGGTCAATCGCGTCGATTCCTGCCGGTTGGCGGTGCAGCGGGCGGGCGATCGAGCCGGGGGTGCGGTGGCAGCCTCCGATGCCTTCTTTCCGTTCGACGACGGGCCGACAATCCTGTTCGACGCCGGCGTTCGGGCTCTGGTGCAGCCAGGCGGATCGATGCGTGACGATGACGTGATCGCCGCTGCCACCAAGGCAGGCATCACGATGTACTTCACCGGCGCCCGGCACTTCCTCCACTGATCCGCTGACATGGGAGCGATCGACATGACGGCACAGATTCTTGACGGCAAGGCTCTAGCCGCGACGATCAAGGCGGAGCTGCGAGATCGGGTTGCAGCGCTGGCCGATCGCGGAATCACCCCTGGACTGGGTACGGTGCTCGTCGGTGACGATCCCGGCAGCCGGTCGTATGTGGCGGGCAAGCACCGCGACTGTGCGGAGGTCGGTATCGCCTCCATTCAGGTTGAACTGCCCGCGTCGACCAGGCCGCCCGCGCTCGAGGCCACGATCGGCGAGCTGAATGCGGACCCTGCGTGCACCGGCTACCTGATTCAGCTGCCGCTGCCCGGAAGCCTCGACGATACCTGGGCTCTCAGTCTGGTGGATCCTGCCAAGGACGCCGACGGTCTGCACCCGGTGAACCTGGGACGCCTCGTTCTGGGCGCTCCGGGGCCCTTGCCTTGCACGCCGCGAGGCATCGTCGAGCTGCTGCGCCGCAACGGTGTCCAGATCGGTGGCGCGAACGTATGCATAGTCGGCCGAGGCACCACCGTTGGCCGGCCGCTCGGCCTGCTGCTGACCCGTAAGAGCGAGAATGCGACCGTGACCCTGTGCCATACCGGCACCGTCGATCTGGCGTCCCACACCCGCACCGCGGACATCGTGATCGCCGCGGCAGGTCGGCCGGGTTTGGTCACCGCTGACATGATCAAGGTGGGAGCGGTCTGCGTCGACGTCGGCATCACCCGGACCCTCGACGGCCTAGTCGGTGATCTTGACAGCAGCGTGTACGAGGCGGCGAGCTGGGTCGCGCCGATGCCCGGTGGCGTGGGCCCGATGACTCGGGCGATGCTGCTGAACAATGTCGTGGAGCGGGCTGAGCAACTCGCTGTCGACGATTCGTACCGGCGGTGATCGCCGATCAACGCCGGTCGCCAGTGAGCAGGCCCGCCCCCTCATCGATGCGGCAGTGGCCGCTGCTGATCGTGCTGATCGGCGTGGCCGCTGGGTTGGGTATTGCCGTACTCCTGGAGGACCGATGGCGGTTGGGTTCCTTAATCATCGGGGCGTTTCTCGGCATCGGGGCAGTGACCAGGGCCGTATTGCCGCGCGGAGAAGCCGGGCTTTTGCAGGTGCGCAGTAAAGCCTTCGACGTTGCGGCGCTGGGAATTGCCAGCGTGGCGATCATCGCCCTTGCCATCGTGGTCCCGTCAGGTCGCTGATCGGACGCACGCGCTCAGCTGGGGTCAGCGCGCACCTTGCGATGCGGTCACGACGGCGATGATCACAAAGAAGACGGCCAACACGAGCCCGATGATGGCCAGAATGCTGAAGATGATGCCGAGCGTCCGGCCGATCACGATCTGCTGCTGATTGTTGTACGTCATCCCGGACGCTCGGATTTCCTTCAATGCTCTGCTGCCCAGATACCAGGCGATCGGTGCGCAGATGGTGAAGAAGATGCCCACGATGCCCAGGACGAGGATCGTGGTCCCCTGCGGATGGTCCCCTGCGGGTGCTGAGTAGCCCTGACCGTACGGCGCCGGGGCGTAGCTGCCCGAGTCCCGGCCGTAGCCGCTGGCGTTCTGGTCATAGCCGCCGGTGGGGTTCTGGCCATAGGCGCCGGTGGGGTTCTGGCCATAGGCGCCGGTGGGGTTCTGGTCATAGCCGGTGGGATTTTGACCATAGCCGCCGGTGGGGTTCTGGTCATAGCCGCCGGGATTCTGGCCGTAGCCGCTTGGACTCTGACCAGGACCGCTGGGCGTCTGACCGGAGCTGCCCTGATCGGAGCCTTGGGCGCCGTTCGGGTCGTTTGGATTGCTCATAACCTCATTGTCCCGCATCGAGACCTGATCCGGATCATCGCGCTTTCCGTACCCCTCAGCTGCCGAGAGCACCCGCGATGCCGAGGATGACGATCAGCACCATGAGCACGACAAGGGCCACCGAAACGATGCCCATGACGAAGCCGGCGGTCGCCATCCCACGACCGGTGAATTGGCCGGGCGCCGCATTGATCTGTTTCCGTGCCTTGTTGCCGATCAGGAGGGCAGCGATGCCGACGAAGGGGCAGACAGCGAGCCCCAGAATGCCGAGGATCAGCGCCAGCGTGGCCTGCGGATGCTGTACCGGAGGGGCGCTGTAGCTGGCCATCCCGTACGGCGTGCTGGCGCCGAAGCTGGCCTGGTAGGGGCTCCCCTCATACGGGCTCTCACCGTAGACGGGACCTGCGTACGGCTGCTCTTCGTCGTAGGGCGGCATAGCCGGGTAAGGAGCCGCACCGTACGGCGAGTCTGGTTGTCGCGAACCGTATGCCGAGCTGTACTGCCCGGAGTCGTACGGGGGATCTGGTTGCCTGGAGCCGTACGGGGAGTTGTACTGCTCCGAGTCGTATGGCGGGTTGTACTGCCCGGAGTCGTACGGAGAGTCAGGTTGTCTCGAGCCGAAGGGCGAGCCGGGTGGCTGGTCGAATCCGGGATCGAAAGGCGCGCCGTTCGACGGTGCCCCCGGCTGATGACCGCCTCTTGGCGCTTGATATTCCCCCGTGGATTCCTCTTGCGAGGGCTCTTCGCGGCGGTAGGGACTAGGCGGTTGATCGGCCGACGTCATGGGTCAAGTCTGACGCATGATTGAGCTTCTGCTGGCTGGTGCATCCGCGCTGCACTGCAATCCTCCGACGCAGGCGGAGATCACCGCTGTGCGGGCGCTTAACTGATCAAGCTCAATGCTTTGACCGCATCGCGCTCATCGGCCAATTCGGCCAGGCTGGCGTCGATCTTGGTCCGCGAAAAGTCGTCGATGTCCAAGCCCCGCACGATCTCGTAGCGGCGACCCGACGTCGTACACGGGAAGGAGGAGATCAGGCCCTCCGGCACTCCGTAGGAGCCGTCGGACGGAACCGCCATCGACACCCAGTCGTCCTCTGGGGTGCCCAGGACCCAGTCCTGCATGTGATCGATCGTGGCGTTGGCCGCGCTCGCGGCCGAGCTAGCCCCGCGGGCTTCGATGATCGCGGCGCCGCGCTGCTGAACCGTTGGCAGGAAAGTCGATTCCAGCCACGACTGGTCGTTGACCAATTCTGCGGCGTTCTGGCCGTTCACGAGCGCATGGAACAGGTCCGGGTACTGGGTGGCGGAGTGGTTGCCCCAGATCGTCATCTGGGTGATGTCGTTCACGGTGGTTCCGGTCTTGGCCGCAAGCTGCGCTTTGGCCCGATTGTGATCGAGGCGAGTGAGGGCGTTGAAGCGCTCGGGAGGAATGTCGGGTGCGTTGCGCATGGCGATCAACGCATTGGTGTTGGCAGGATTCCCGGTTACCAGTACCAGCACGTCGTCTGCGGCATGGTCGTTGAGTGCCTTGCCTTGAGGTTGGAAGATCGCCCCGTTGGCCTCCAGCAGGTCACCACGCTCCATGCCCTTGGTCCGAGGTCGAGCACCGACGAGGCAGGCGAGATTGACGCCATCGAAGATCACGTCGGCGTCGTCGCCGATGTCGACGCCGGCCAACAGGGGGAACGCGCAGTCCTCCAGCTCCATCACCACCCCCTCCAGCGCTTTGAGGGCAGGCGTGATCTCGAGCAGCCGCAATGCGACAGGCTGGTCCGGGCCGAGCAGCGAGCCGCTCGCGATCCGGAACAGGAGGCTGTAACAGATCTGGCCGGCGGCCCCGGTGACGGCAACCTTGACCGGTGTGCTCACTACTCCTCCTCGGCTGCCTTGAACCCCGCGATGGATTCGTAGGCTGACGCTAGCAAGCTGCGCGCAGGATCTGGGGAGGAGGTGAGGTGACGCGGTTGAGGAGAGCCGAGGCGGCCGAATGGTTGCGCGATCGGCTCGCCGCGTTGCCTGGTACCCGCTGGGTAGGCATCGACGGCCTCGGTGCGGCAGGCAAGACGAGCTTCGCCGCCGAGCTGGCCGCCTTGCTACCCGATGCCCACGTCATCCACATCGACGACTTCGCTCGACCATCGGTACGGGGCTGGGAACGGGCACGCTTCGTCGGCGAGGTTCTCGAACCACTGCTGGGTGGTCGCCGCGCGTGCTATTCCCGGTGGGATTACCTCACCGATGAACCACGCGGCGCGGCCGAGGTGCCTCCCGGTGTGCCGGTGATCGTCGAAGGCGTGTCAGCCACCGACGACCGGGTGCCGGTGCCATGGGACATCACCGTGTGGCTGGACGTACCCGAAGCAATCCGTCGCCAGCGGATCGAGGAGCGGGACGACGAGGGCCTGCTGTACCGCTGGCGCACGGACTGGTGGCCGAATGAGCAGGCGTATGTGCGCGAGCAGCGGCCCAAGGACCGGGCCGGCATGATCGTCGTCGTCGATCAGTGAGAGCTCCGAAGATGAAACCCCGAACGGAGTCCGACGCCTGCTCATGACCAGCATGCTGCTGCCGCACGTGCGTCGGGCGCGCGACTACATCGACCGCTACTACAGCACAGCCCTTACGCTTGAGCAGGTCGCTGCCGTAGCCGCTGTTTCCAAGTTCCACCTGGTTCGGTGTTTCGCCGCCGCGTATGGCGAGACACCGATCCGCTATCTCACACGGCGCCGGGTCGAGCGGGCCCAGGACCTGCTCCGAGCCGCCAATCTGACGGTCAGCGAAGTGTGCATCGCCGTGGGATTCTCCAGCCTCGGCTCCTTCTCGGCACGGTTCAAGCACTTGGTCGGCGAAACGCCCACGGCGTATCGCGACCGGTGGGCCCGCACGGGCGCGCCGCACATCCCCGGCTGCTATCTGTTCATGCGAGGGGTTGTCGATCTCCGGGTGCCCACGGAGCGCGATCAATACGGCTGACGGACTGCGCAATCTGAGAGAAGCCCTGGCAATGATGCGCCGGTATCGTCCTGTTCATGATCACCAACGTCTCACTCGTCACCGTCTACTGTCTCGATCAAGATCAAGCGCGGGACTTCTACGTCGACGTGCTCGGCTTCTCGGCCCGCACCGACGTCACCATGGACGATGGTTACCGATGGGTCACCGTCGGCCACGACAGCCAACCAGAGCTCGAGCTCACCTTGATGACGCCCGGACCGCCGCTGGACTCCGACGCTGCTGAATTTGTGCGTCGTCAGCTGGACAAAGGTCAGATGGGCGGCATCGGTCTGCACGTCGATGACTGCCACCAGACCTTTACCGACCTCAGTGCCAAGGGCGTGACCTTCTTGCAGGAACCAGCGGACCGCCCGTACGGCGTGGAAGCCGTCATGCGGGACAACTCGGGCAACTGGCTGGTCCTCGTGGAGCCTAGGTAGTCCAGCATCCGATGACTGAGCCTTGAGGTGACGACCCTCGCGCGCTGATCCGGCCGGGCGTTGGATAGCTTGAAGCCGGCACCCGCCGCCAACGCCGATCAGGTCGGAGGTTCGCGCCCATGGCGAAAATCAAGGTTCAAGGCACTGTCGTCGAACTCGACGGTGACGAGATGACCAGGATCATCTGGCAGTTCATCAAGGACCGCCTGATCCATCCGTACCTGGACCTGAACCTGGAGTATTACGACCTCGGCATCGAACATCGCGACGCCACAGAGGATCAAGTCACGATCGATGCGGCCAACGCGATCAAGCGTCACGGCGTGGGCGTCAAATGTGCGACCATCACGCCCGATGAAGCACGGGTCAAGGAGTTCGGCCTGAAGAAAATGTGGGTCAGTCCGAACGGCACGATCCGCAACATCCTCGGCGGCGTCGTCTTCCGCGAGCCGATCATCATCTCCAACGTCCCGCGGCTGGTCCCCGGTTGGACCAAGCCGATCGTGATCGGCCGCCATGCTCACGGCGACCAGTACCGGGCCACCAACTTCAAGGTGCCCGGTGCCGGCACGTTGACGATCACCTTCACTCCCGAGGACGGCTCGGCTCCGATCGAACACGTCGTCGCCACTTATCCCGCGGATGGCGGAGTGGCGATGGGCATGTACAACTTCAACGCTTCCATCGCCGACTTCGCGCGAGCGTCGTTCTCGTACGGGCTGCAGCGCAACTATCCCGTCTACCTGTCGACCAAGAACACGATCTTGAAGGCCTACGACGGATCGTTCAAGGACATCTTCGCCGAGGTCTTCGAGAACGAGTTCAAATCCGACTTCGACGCCGCCGGCTTGACCTACGAACACCGGCTGATCGACGACATGGTCGCGGCGGCAATGAAGTGGGAGGGCGGCTACGTCTGGGCCTGCAAGAACTACGACGGGGATGTGCAGTCCGATACGGTGGCCCAGGGCTTCGGCTCGCTCGGCCTGATGACCAGCGTCCTGATGACGCCGGACGGCAAGACCGTCGAAGCCGAAGCCGCTCACGGTACGGTGACCCGGCACTTCCGCCAGCACCAGCAGGGCAAGCCGACCTC
>DATFQP010000267.1:0-7186 GCA_035264145.1 Propionibacteriaceae bacterium | reverse complement strand
GTGCAGAGCGAGGGACGTGGCGTTCTCAGATGCACACCAGATGCGGCAGCACGCTCGGCCAGCAAGACGCGCAACCGGCGATTGGCTGCGACACCACCGCCAATCAGCAAATCAGTGGCCCCGGTGGCGGCGCACGCGTCCATTGCTTTCGCGCTGAGCACATCACAGACCGCTTCTTGGAAGCTCGCCGCGACATCAGGGATGGGCACCGAGCTCCCGTCTAGTTCCCGCTCCTCCACCCATCGTGATACCGCGGTCTTGAGACCGGAGAACGAAAAGTCGAAGCGATGCCTCGCTTGGTCCTTCTGAGCGGTGAGACCGCGAGGAAAGGCGATGAAGGCCGGGTCACCGGTTGCGGCACGATCGATCACCGGACCACCGGGATATGGCAGACCGAGCAGCCGGGCGACCTTGTCGTAGGCCTCACCCGCCGCGTCGTCTACGGTCGAGCCAAGCTCGGTGATCGTGCTTGACATGTCCTCGACCAGCAGCAGCGAGGTATGGCCGCCAGATACCAGGAGGGCGACGCATGGTTGAGGCAGCGGTCCGTGCTCGAGAACGTCGACCGCTACGTGGCCAGCCAGGTGATTTACCCCGTACAGCGGCTTCTCCAGTGCGTACGCGAGCGCCTTTGCACCGGCCAGGCCGACTACCAAGGCGCCTATCAGGCCCGGCCCCGCCGTGACGGCGATGCCGTCGATCTCGGCAAGATCGACGTCAGCCGTTTGACAGGCCCGATCGAGAGTCGGCACCAGAGCCTCCAGGTGAGCCCGGCTGGCGATCTCCGGTACCACACCGCCGTAGCGCGCGTGCAAGTCCACGCTGCTGGCAACCTCATTGGCTAGGAGGTCGTGGCCACGGACGAGTCCTACGCCGGTCTCATCACATGAAGACTCAATGCCCAGGATCAGCGGAGCGCTCACGACATCTTCCCTTCGGGCGCAGTCCAGGTGTCGAGGTCGTACAGCTTCATGATCAATGCATGCCGACCTGGCCCGTAGTAGTTCTCGCGGGCAGTCAGCTGCTCGAAGCCAAGCCATCCGTAGAGCGCGATCGCCGGATCGTTGGCGTAGTGCACTTCCAGGATCATCGCCCGTGCGCCGAGCTGACGGACGGCGGTGACCGCAGCGACGGTCAACTGGGTTCCCACACCTCGCCTGCGGTAGCTCGGCGACACCACCAGGCGATGCAGATCGGCCAGCTCCCCGACGGTCTGCACTGTGATCACACCGACGGGAGCATGAACGCGAGCCATGAGCACGGTACGGCCTTCGCCCAGCAGCTCGCCGAGCCAGCTGCGTTCGCTCCATCGCTCAGCTTCGGGGAATGCCGCACCTTCCAGCGCCATGATCGCCGCCAGATCGTCGCGGTGTGCCGCAGAGATGTGAATCTGATCCGGACTCATCGCACCGGCCGGCCCGGGCGACGCACGAGGACTGACTTGCGGCGCGTCGGTTCTGTGGCATCAGCGCGGCGTAGGTACAGCGGCTCAAGTCCGACAGTGGGCAATAGGAGGCCAACTGCGGCCAGAACACCAGGATCAAGCGACCGCGGCCCGCTCACGCTGGACAGCTGGTGCGTTGAGATGTCAACCGCCGGACCGACGACCGGAATGGACGGCACCTTCTCCGCCGACCCGACATCGGGCCCGCTGACCCGAACTCCAGTAGCGGCGTAGCAGGCCCAGTACACCTCCCGGCGCCGCGCGTCGGTGGCCACGGCGAAATCATCGGCGGGCCTGAAGTCGGCGACGTACTGAGCCGCGATGACGTCCAGCGAACAAACGCCATGAAGCCGGATCCCCAGCGCGGTCGACAAAATCTTCGCTGTCGCAATTCCAACACGCAATCCGGTGAAGGGGCCCGGGCCCATCCCAACCACGAGATGCTCGACGTCGGACAACCGGCGGCGGCTTTCGGTCAGACACTGCCTGACCAGCGGAATAAGTCTCTCCACGTGGGCACGGGGGTCGTCCACGGTTGCGGTCGCCAAGACATGGTCGCCCGACGCGACTCCCACATTCACCACGGTGGAGGTGTCGATGCCGAGAACAAGCTGCGGGACTTGCTCGACACTCACGCGTGCAGACCTTCGAGATCCACGTGGTGCCATCGCCGGCCGACGCCGCGAATCAGCACCAGGCGACCATCATGATCACCGTTCGAGGGAGGCCGGATGTCGATCTCCAGCCGATCTTCAGCCAGCCCCTCGGCCACCCCGCTGCCCCATTCCACGAGCGTGATCGCGTCGGCGGTGTGGGCGTCCAAGTCAAGATCATCAAGCTCCGCTGCGTTGGAGAGCCGGTAAGCATCGACGTGGACCAGGTCAGGCTTGCCTGTCTGCGATCGGTGTATCCGCGAGAGCACGAAGGTCGGCGAGATGATGGGGCCGGCGCTGTCCAGAGCCTGGCCCAGACCCTGGGCCAGCGTGGTCTTGCCCGCGCCGAGCTCTCCAGAGGCCAGGATGAGGTCCCCGCGGCGCAGCAGCTTGGCCAGCCGGGCGCCCAACCGCTGCATTTCCTCGGCCGTTGGCACTCCGATCGCCACCGGCAGGGTCCTGGTCAAGATCACGCCGTGCGGAACCGTCCGGGCCAGGCCGAAACCGCGGTGATGCCAAAAGGCGATCAAGTCGGCCAGCTCCTCGCGGGCATAGAGCTCCGCCCGCCGAAAGCCCAGTTCTGCGGCGTACTCCTCGGCCGCGGCCACCATGGTCGAGGCAACGCCGTGCCGCTGGAACTCGGGATGAACCGAAACCCGAGACCAACGAGCCACGCCGGGAACCGCCTCGGATAGCAAGATCACGCCAGCCGGACGCCCGCAGACGGTCGCGTAGATCCCGGTTCCCCCGTGAGCAAAGGCGGCTCGGATGCTGTCCGGCGTCTCGTCGATAGCCGTCGATGGCGGATCGAGCGCCGGTCGCGCCCCAAACGCAGCATGGATGACCTCGACCATGCCCTCAGCGTCGACGGCGCTCGCCACCGACACCACCAGATCGTCAACCGAAGCGCTCACCAGCCGTCAATCGTAGTGGCCTGCCCGCTTCACCAGGCCGTCGAGCACCTCGTTGCAGATGGCATTGTGCTCGATCATGCCCAGATGTCCGCAGTTGGGCAGTCGGCGGGCATCCGTGTCAGGCAGCAGCTCCAAGATCCGGTCGGTGTGCGTAACCGGCGTGAAAAGGTCATTTTGGCCTCCGATCACCGCTGTGGGGATCCGGCTCAGCACCTCGAAGGCCCGGTACTCGTCGAGTTCGGCGAACGCCGGGTAGAAGTCGGCGATCACTTCCAGTGGCGTCTTGGCGAGCATTTCGCTGACGAACTCGACATAACTGGGGGGTACGTCCGAGGCGAAGGCGAATCGACGGGTGGCGACGTAACCCAGGTCGGAACCCGCGCGGCGGCCATGCTCAACCAGCTCCGGAATGCGATTGAGCGCGGCCAGCATCGGTTCTGCGACCCTGGCGAAGGCCCGACCGGGAACCAGGGGGATCGGCGAGTGCTCGGCCATCTCTCCGGCCGCAGTCGAAAACAGCGCCACCCCGCGGATCTGGCCGCCGAACCGATCCGGCTGGGTTTGCACCAGGCGCATGATCGTCATCCCGCCCATCGAGTGACCGATCAAGATCACCGGCCGGTCACCCACCACATCGTCGAGAATCTGCGCAAGATCATCGGCCAGTTGCGGGATCCGGCAATGCTGCCGGTCGGACCGGCTTGAGCGACCGTGGGACCGCAGATCATAGAAAACCTGCCGGTAGCGGCCACGGAAGTGCCTGCGCTGGAAATACCAGCAATCGAGGTTCAGGGCGTAGCCGTGAACGAAAACCAGAGTCGGGTCCCCGGCGTCCGCTCCCTCCACCTCATCAACCTCGGTGTGCAGAACGACTCCGTCGGGAGTGATGACCTTCGGCCCGTCAGCGCGTAGCGCGAAGAACTTGTCGGAGTCCCCGCTGGACGCTCGCAAGATGCGTTTGGTGACAATGCGGCGTTCGAGTTCCAGTCCAGCGGCGATTCCACCCGCGGCGAGCGCGGTGACCCCCGTGACGAGGCCCAGACCCTTGGCCATCCGACCGGCCATCAGCCAGCCTGCGCATCAGGTTCGCCGGCGTTGCGGAATACTCTTCGCACCCGAGGGCCGATCCGGGTGACGATCTCGTAGCCGATGGTGCCGCACCAGGTGGCCCAGTCGGCCGCCGTTGGCTCGCCGAGATCTCCGGCCCCGAAGATGATCACTTCATCAGCGGCGCTCGCTGGCTGGGGGCCCAGATCGACCACGAACTGGTCCATGCAGATCCGACCGCGGACCGGCGCCTGGCCGCCTCGCCACCCGACCCGTGCCGCGTTCCCTGCATGGCGCGGTACACCGTCCGCGTAACCCAACGGCACCAGACCAACGGTGGTCGGCTCGTCCGCCACCCAGGTCCAGCCGTACGACACTCCATCACCTGCGCTCAGCTCCTTGACGTTGAGCAACTGGGCGCGGAGCGTCATCACCGGCCGCAGCTCGACACCGGCCGAGGCGGCGATGCCGGGGGCCGGGTCGATCCCGTAGGCGGCGATGCCGATACGGACCAGATCGAGGCGTGCCTCCGGAATCACGAGGGCGGCGGCCGAATTGCTGAGGTGTCGCAACTCAGGCTGGAGTCCGGCGCCGCGAGCCACCTTTTCGGCGTCGACGAAGGCGTCGATCTGTCTGTCGGTGGCAGGGTGACCCGGTTCGTCGGCGGCCGCGAAATGGGACCAGATGCCCACGACGTGCAGGGCACCAGCTGCTTCCCCCTCCGCGGCCGCGGCGCACACGTCCGGCCAGATCTGCGGCCGGGCTCCGTTGCGGGAGAGCCCTGTGTCGATCTTGAGATGGACTCTGGCTCGTCGTTCGGCCGTTGCCGCGGCAGCGGCCAGCCGGGAGAGCTGGTCGAGCGATTGCGCGGAAATGTCGACGTCGGCCGCGACAAGGTCGGTCAGGTCTTCGTCCGGACCGTACAGCCAGGCAAGTATCAGTCCACTGTCGCCGTCGTCGCGAAGGGCCAAGGCCTCGGCCGGAGTGGCGACTCCGAGCCAATCAGCTCCTGCGATTCGGGCCTCGCGCGCACAGGCCAGCATGCCGTGCCCGTAACCATCCGCCTTGACCACGACCATCAGCCGGGAGTCACCGACGTGTCGCTGGATCGCGGCCAGATTGCCCCGAAAGGCGGCCAGGTCGATCTCAGCCCGAGCCGTTGCCGGGTCGATGCCCGGAAACCCCGTAGTCACTGCTGGATGCGCCTGATCTCGTCGATCATCGCCGCCTGCCGGCGCTGCAATCGGCCGATCTCTTCGGCGATCAGCTCGGCGAGGCGCTGCGGCGTTAATGGACCAGGGTGGCGGCGGGCGGTCAGCGCTTGGATGGAAGCGGCCCGCACGCCGGCATCTATTGCACGGCGCCCAGCGGCCAGCAAAGCTGCGCACAGCCCACCCAGCACATCACCCGATCCTGCTTGACCAGTCCATGCCGGACCGGGGAGCGCGACCGCTATCTCGTCGGTGTCGGGAGCGGCCACCAGCTGGGTTGCGCCTTTGAGAAGGACCGTCGCGCCGGTACGGTCGGCCGCTAATCGGACGGCGCGGACGGGGTCGTCGGTCACCCAGGACCGTTCCTCGCCCAGCAGCGTGGCCAGTTCCCCTGCGTGCGGGGTCAGCAGCCAGGTTGCCGGAACCTTCTTGGGGAGGTACTTCAGGCCGTCGGCATCGACCACGGCCGGCAGCTCGGAGTCGAGGGCGGCAGAGATCACCTTGTTGCCGTCGCGCCGATCCCCCCAACCCGAGCCGAGCAGGTGAGCTTGCACTCTGCCGGGCGAGAACACGACGTTGGGCAAGACCCGGCGGATGATCTTCGCCGGCTTGTCCGCGCCGAGGAAGCGGACCATACCCGCGCCGCCATGCACCGCGCCGTACGTCGAGAGCACCCCGGCTCCCGGGTACTGGTTCGAACCGGCGTCTACACCCACCACCCCGCGGGAGTACTTGTCGCTGCGGGCGTCCGGATAAGGCCAATCCGTGAGCTCGTCCTCCTCCATCTGCCGTAGCCAACGGTCTGCCGGCATGTGAAGTGTGCCCAGTCCGATGTCGATCACCTGAACTTCGCCACAGCGACTTCTAGCCGGCTCCAACAGGTGGCAGGGCTTCAGTTCACCGAAGGTCACTGTGCGGGTGGCCCGGATAGACGACGTGGGAACGGCGCCGGTGTCGGCGTCGACACCCGACGGCAGATCGACGGCCACAGTGGGCACCAGCCAGGACTCCAGAGCGCCGGCCAGTGCGGCCACTCGGTCGGGCAGGCCCGGCCGACCACCGATGCCGAGGATGCCGTCCACCGCCACGTCAGGTTTCAAAGGCCACTGATTCTCGTCCAGGTCCAGGTCGTCGATCTCGATCAACCGGCCACCGGCGTCTCTCAGCGCAGCAAACCCGCGTGCGTGCGGTCGGCCCAGACACCGAACCCCGGTCACCGCTGCTCCGCGGCGAGCCAGCCTGGCTCCCGCAAAGAGGGCGTCGCCACCGTTGTTGCCGGGGCCGATCAAGATCATGATCTTGGTGCCGTAGACCCGGCCGCGAAGGGAAACAACATCCCGGGCCACCGCCGCCGCCACGCCACTCGCCGCACGCCGCATCAGCGTGTCTTCACCCACCTCCGCAATCGCCTCGGCTTCGAGGCCGCGGATGGTCGCAACGTCGTACGCGTCCATCATTCAGGCCTCGCAGACCACCACGGCGGAGGCGATTCCTGCATCGTGGGACAACGATAGATGAATGGTCGCCACCCCCAATTGCTTGGCGCGATCGGCTACGGTGCCGGTGATCGAGAACGCGGGTCGACCGTGGTCATCGGTGAGCACTTCGGCATCTAACCAGGACATGCCCGACGGTGCTCCTAGCGCCTTGGCCAAAGCCTCCTTGGCCGCGAACCTCGCCGCCTGCGAGGCGATCGGGCGCTCAGCCTCGGCCGGCGTGAAAAGCCGGGCCACCAATCCGGGACGCCGCTCGACAGATTCGGCAAATCGGGCGACGTCGCAGACATCGATGCCCACGCCGATGATCATCCGCGGCAGATGATCACGGTCATTCCACCGTGACGGACTTGGCCAGATTGCGCGGCTGGTCAACGTCGTGGCCCTTCTGCGTCGCCAGCTCGCAGGCGAACATCTGAAG
>DATFQP010000266.1:0-6786 GCA_035264145.1 Propionibacteriaceae bacterium | reverse complement strand
ACTACGGATGTGGGAGCCGTACCTGCTCCGCTCCGGCGAGCGCTGCGTCATCATCAACCTGCATCAGAGGTACGCCGAGCGAATCCTTGGCGGCCAGCCACCGCTGCGATCGCCCTTCGTTCAGCTCGGCTCCCGCGGTGCGGCGCATCTCGGCCGGGTTCTGGTGCCCAGTCTTCGGACGCTGTATTACGTCCAGAACGCTGGAGCGAACGCTGGCTTTCTCAAGCACTCCCGGATCACTCACGTCTGGCTCAACCACGGTGATTCCGACAAGCCGGCGGCATTCAATCCGCGGCACGCGACGTATGACCGTCTGGTGGTGAGCGGACAAGCCGCCATCGACCGTTATGCCCGCCACGGCATCGACGTTCCCGCCGAAAAGTTCGCCGTCATCGGGCGACCACAGGCCTCGCAAATCCAGCCCTTCCATGGCCACGTCGCTCATCAGTCGCCGCAGAAGGTGCTTTATGCGCCCACATGGCACGGCATCACCCCAGAGGTCAATTTCTCCTCATTGGAGGTCGGGTCGAACATCGTTCGGGCCCTGATCGACCGGGATGTCACTGTGGTGTTCCGACCTCATCCGCTCAGTTACAACGCCCGAATCCACAGGTCCCGGGTGCAAGCCATCCAGAAGATCTTGGGATCGGATCGCAAGCGCTCCGGTCGCCAGCACATCTGGGGGCAACAGGCCGAGCAGTTATGGAGTGTCGCCGATTGTGCGAATCACGTCGACGCGCTTGTCTCCGATCTTTCGAGCGTGGTCTCAGACTTCCTGCAATCGGAGAAGCCGTTCGCGATGACATCAATGCGAACTAATTCAATCGAGCGGTTCCGCGACGAGAACATCGTTGCCCGTGGGGCATACGTGCTTCTCGGAGACCTGTCGAACCTCGAGGCGGTGCTGAACGACCTACTCCGTACCGATCCTCTTGCCGGCATCCGCTCGCAGCTGAAACGTTACGTCCTCGGAGACTTCACCGGCGAGCAGTCAGCTGATGCTCTCGCTGCGCTGGTTCGGCAGCTGGTCGAGTCCCCTCCGCAGGTGCCGGCGAGCTCTCGCCGTCCGCCAGTGACCTCGCATAGTTGATGAACGCGCGAGCTGATTCCCCGTCCTCGTAGCCTCCGAGGTAGTAGGTGCGACGTTCGCGCCGAACGGGAGCCAGTGGGTCATCGCCGAGCATCGCATCCAACGCCTCGTCGAGGGTCGAGAGGTCCCACTCGATCACGTACGCGGCGCGGCTCGAGGGATAGCGCAGGCGGAACTCCTCGGTGCTCTCACCGGTCGCAACCATAGCGAAGGGCTTGAGTGACTGCAGGAAGTCGGTCACGACAGCGGAGACGTCGGCCACCATCGCGTCCGCCTCGTTGGCCAGCTCGGCGAACGTCGGTTCGTCGGCCGCGGCACCCCAGCGATGTGGCCGCGACGTCGCCTCCACGTCAGCCTGTAGCAGCTTCTGGATGGCCGCGATTGCTTCGGCGGACTGCCGAAGGCTGCGACGCGCAGGATGCGGCCGGAAGATCACGGTCGCATTACGTGCCAGCAGCGCCGAGACGACGGCAACGCCGATAGGCAGCGATGAGTGGTTGTTCTGGTAGGTAGAGCTGTGCCAGGTGGGTGCGTAAAGCACGACGGGCTGCTGCACTGAAGAGATTGGGCGGGTGACCGTCTCAATATCCTCGATCTGAGGTCGGCCCAAGATCTTGAATTTCTCGGGCGGAATTCGCACTCCGTGAGCGGCGTACCGGTCGATCGCTGCCTGTCCGGCTACCACGAGCACGTCATACGCTCCGGACTTCTTCTTGAACGAGGTCTCCTTGTCGCTATCACCGTGATGCACGAAGACATGCTTGACGCCTCGGATCTTCAGAAACTCTTCATTCCTGCCGTTGAAGACATAGAAGGCTGCCCGCACCGACGGCGGGAGCATGGCCCGAATCGATCGCCGATCAGCCGTGGGCGCAAAGATGACTGGCATGTTGTACAGCTGAGGTACCCGCGTGAAGGCGTTGGCGTCGGTGGTGACCACGGTGAACGGATAACCGGTTCGCTCGAGGTACGGCGACCACAAGCCGACGTGAAACCCGGATTGACCGTCGTACGGCATGGTGTATACGGGTGCAAAATCGCGGAGCTTATTGAGCACCTTTCGATACCCGCGCCCGAAGCGGACGTACGGCACGGTGATCGCTGCGAGCGTTGCCACCGTGACGAGCGCCAGAGCGGTGAAGATCCAGCCGGGTACCGCGAGGGTGCCCGAAAGGAAGCCCAGTGGGAGAAAGACCGAGACGGTCAGCGGGGCCCATCCGTACGGCCACCGCGGTGCGGTTGGTGAGGATTCTGGCGCCCCCGGCAGATTCCTCGCCTGTAGCTGAACGACGTTGGCATCGGCCGGCAACGAGCGAGAACACCACAAGGCGGTCACCAGCAGTACCAAGCCAGTTAGGGTCAACGGACGAAAGAGCGGACGATTAGCCACATGCCAGCTGGTCACCGCAGCGCTCAGCATCACGTTCACGCTCAACCGAACCCAGAAGTTGTGCAGTCGTCGGCGTCGCGCGTACAGACCGATCAAGGCGAGCTGTGAAGTGATCGCGATCCCGAGGATGCATCCGCAGGCCAGGCGGAACCAGCCGTCGACAAAGATTGATCCGATTCCGGCCACCAACGCGAGGGCCGGCCACACGCGTGAGCGCAGTAGTCGAGTCACGGTCTTTCCCTCCCCGGTCGGGTGCCAGACCTTCGGGCCGTTCCAGCGGTGATCCTGCCCGAAACGACGTCGCCGGCGCCAATCCCGATGGCGTGTCGCCGCACGACTGCTGTCACAGGCGGGTACCACACCTTAGGATTGTGCGGTCCGTGACCAGCCAGCTTAGGGACATTCGACGACAAATGTGCGAAGCATCATGAAGACTGCTCTTATTGGGTACACCGGCTTTGTCGGATCCAACCTGGCCGCTGCCTACGCGTTCTCCGACGTGTACAACACGAGCAACATCGGCGATATCCGCGGCCGGTCCTACGACCTCGTCGTCAGCGCCGCCGCCCGCGCCGACTCGCATCGGATCAACCAGAACGGGCCCGCGGATCTAGCGGAAATCGACGACTACGTGGGGTTACTGTCCACGGTGGATACCAAACAACTCGTCCTGATCTCCACGGTATGTATCTATCCTGGCGGCAGCTCTCCGGACGAGGCCTCCCCGCTCGCCGCGGAAGGACTAACTCCTTACGGTGCCAACAGGTTGCACATGGAGCAGGCCTTGACCGCCCGTTTTCGCACACTCGCGTTGCGTCTTCCGCAGCTCTACGGGATCGGCCTGAAGAAGGGCATCGTCTACGACCTGCTCAACGATTACCGGGTCGAGCACATCCGGCCCGACGGCAGGTTTCAGTATTACGACCTCCGCCGCCTTTGGGCGGATACGCAGATCGCCCTCGGAGCAGGGCTTACCGCCCTCAACATGGCTACCCCCGCCGTGACGAATGCCCGGGTGGCTGCCCAATGTTTCGGAATGGACATCGCCGATCAGGAGGTGGTGGGTGAGGAGTCCCCGTTCGCGCAGATGTATACGCGCGACATGCGTACCGTTCACGCAGAATTGTTCGGCGGACCACCGGGATATGTTATGGACGAAGCCAGCGAGCTGAGCGCCTTGCATTCCTTCGTCCAAGAAGCCCGACTCGCACGTTCAGTAGTCCATCCATCGGTCTAATACATTCGTATTGAGGCAGCAAGAAGGCGGCCCAATGTACAAATCACATCGGGTGTCGGCGATCATCACATGCGCCGGGCGTGGCGTGCGTTTCGGCAGCAACAAGTTGCTGGTCCGGATAAACGGCGTGACGGTCCTCGAGAAGACAGTCCGCGAGTTCATCCATCCGGCCGTCGACGAAGTTGTCGTCACCATTGCGGCGGAGAACCGGGAAGAGTACGAGCACATCCTGATCAAGAAGGCGGGCCTTCCGGTCACTCTTGTGGACGGAGGTGAGGAGCGATTCATCTCGGCGATGCTCGGTCTTGAGGCGACGACGGGCTCGATGATCATGGTGCACGATGGCGTGCGGCCGTTCGTCAATGGCGAACTCATCACCCGAGCCCTTGACGCGGGAGTTGAGCACGGAGCGGCCATGCTAGGAACCCCGACCGTGGTCCAGCTCAAGCTTGTCGATGATGCTGAGTTCATCACCGGCTCCCTCGACCGCTCCCACAGCTGGCTGGGTCAAACCCCGCAGGTCTTTCAGCGTGAGCTTCTGCAGAAGGCTTATGCGGGCGCAATCGCAGATCGTTACGCTCGGATCAGCGACGACGCGGATTTAGTCGCCGAATACACGGGGCACAAGGTGAAGATCGTGCGTGGCGAGGACTACAACATAAAGATCACCACACGCACCGACCTGCTGATCGCCGACCAGATCATGGCGCAGGCCGATCTTGCCTAGCAATTGGAGCTAAGCGCCGCCCTCGGGACGCAGGAAGGTGACCTCGCCTCGAGAGCCGACGGCCATGATCAGGCCTGCAGGAACGTCCCGACCGAAAAAATTCAGCGTGACAGGATGGCTTCCCTGGCAGACCGCAACTGTGGACTGCAGCCACGCCCCGCCGCCCTGAGCCACGATTCGTGCGGGCTGCTTGGGGCCTTTCCCGAGGCTTACATCGCCTTCGATCACACTGTCGTCGAAGGCGACGACACCGGAAAAGGGGATCTCGAAGGAGACTCTTTGCCGTCGCCTGGGCAACAGTTGGCGCACGCCGTCACCGCGATCGATGGACGATTTCGCAGAGTCCTGCTCGAGCGGAGCAGAACCCGCCAGACTCCGGTTGGTCTCGTCGAGATCAACGCTGAGGTTTCCGGACACGTTGCGGTAGGCGATGTACACCCGACCGCCCTGCATCGCCGTTCGTGCGCGCGTGGTCGTTTGGAGCCTCCGTGTGCCGATGCTGCCCATCAGCTCCGCACGCCCGGTGAAGTCCCAGGACAGCGCGTCCAGTGGACGTCCGAAGATCGCCGTGTCCGGAGCCAGATGGGCGACGGCAGTGACAGTCAGCTCTGGCCTGCCGCCGCGGCCACCGACTGACGACTCAGAGGTCCCTGGAAGCATCCAGGACACCGCGGTGTCACGCGCCCGAATGCCCAATGACAAACGGGCCTCTTGAAGCTGGGCGGTGACATCGATGGCTTCGTCCGGAAGGGCCGCCGCCACATCAGGAGGCAGATCTCGTTCGATGCGGTCCCCGTCGTACCGGATGGCGAGTGGGGTGTCCTGTGTCCCGCTCCACCGGCAGGTGGCCGAAACCCGCAACTCGCCGTCGGCCCAGCGGACTGATGTCGTGCTGGCGCGCCCTATCAGGCCTTCGTCCACGGTGACAAGCTTGGAAAGCAGGTCCCACCGGCCTTGGCGCACCAGCGCCGCACGAGCGAGCTCGGGCGGAGACAACAAGGTGTCAAGCTGCTCTGGAATGTGGTTGAGGACGATATCGGTGACCATCTCCTTGATCACCTCGAGTTCCTCTTCCGGCAGCTTGAACAAGCTCGTCGTGAGGCGAAACAGTACCCGAGTCCGGTACTGGTGCAGGAGCATGAGACGCCATTGCCCGAAGAGCTCCGGCGCGGCGAGCCGCTCAGTGGTTCTCAATACGATCTGTCGAATCCAATGCCAGTACTCTCGAGGATCTCGGTGGAACGATGACGACGTGGTCCGGCCAGCCCGAACCCAGTGGTAGAACGGCGTGTCCGCTAGGACTGATATCACCTTGGCATGCGGCGCCACGTCGAGAGCGAAGAAGACATCTTCCCAAAGAACGCGGCTGCCCTCCGGAAAGCGAATCTCATGCTCCATGAGCAGGTCGCGCCGAAAAAGCTTGTGAGGATTCGTCGGGATCAGGGGGTGCGTGTCCTCGCGGTCCACAACGTTGGCCATGTTGGCCGTGTAGACGTTCTGCGCCCATCCCGGCTGGTCGGTACGGGTCTCCTTGCCGTTGAGCACATCGGCGTGGCAACTCGCGGCCATGGCATATCCGGCCTCGAGTGCGCGCGGGTACAGCTCGTCGTCGTGATCCATGAACAGCACGTACTCACCCTGCGCCAGCGCGAGACCAACGTTTCGTGGCCGGCTTGGCCAGCCGGAGTGCTCGATTCTTTCAAGGCGAACGTTGGCGTGGCAGTCACGGATTTGTTGCAGCCGTCGCCAGGTATCGTCCGGCGAGCCGTCGTCGACGAAGATGACCTCGAAGTCGGCAGCCAGCATTGTCTGAGCGTCCAGAGAGCGGACCAGAGCGTCAAGCCTGTGACCAGGACAGTAGGTCGGGATGACGACGCTGACCTTCGGTGACACGCGAACAGACTGCCATACCAACGTTCCTTCGGAGCCACATGTCACTAAGAAGGAAGGTCAACAGCGACTGGTCTGCTGAGGTTTCGGCTCACCCCGATTCAAATGGTCAAATAAAGCATCCAGTTGGTGGGACGCGCCCGTGCACGCCAGGACCAAGCGCGTTAAGAACTGAGTCTGCGCAACCGGTGGACTGCCTCAGGATTCACCTAGCTACGAGTCGTGGGAGGTGATTCGGAGCTTGGTGTGGACCCCTGACTCTCCCCGGCCAGCAAGTCAGCAACTCGGTCGACGGTTGCTGAGTGGTTGGTGCTCGGTGCCGCAGCTGAAGGGCCTGCCGCGTTTTGGTGGGCCCACTGGAAGAAGACGTCGTAAAGCTCCGCAACCCGTCGATTGTCGCGCCTCAGCTCGTCTACCTCCCGACGAAGCTCACGGAGCTCCCGCTCATAGCT
>DATFQP010000265.1:0-10506 GCA_035264145.1 Propionibacteriaceae bacterium | reverse complement strand
TATGTGGTACCGAGATCCATGGCTCTCCTTCGATGAGGTCCTGCTGACAGGTTCCTCTCCGACGAACGAGGCGTCCAGCGGAGAATGGCCTACGCTTCGCGACATTTCGCTGCCGGCGACAGCGATCGCCGTGACGGGTCGACCGACCACATGTCGGCAGGTTCGGACCGCCGTGACGCGAGCGGATTTAGGTGGCGTCTGAATCGAATGGCGCGGCAGCCCCGGCGGGGGATGCTTCGGGGGGCCGGAGGTCGTGCGGGCCCCCGGACGACAGGGCTTTCTGAGATCCTGCCGGTGAGGGGGCGCTCGCACCGTTGACGGCGGATGCCTCCATCACGTCATTCTTCACATCGGCGACTACCGGTTCGACCTCGTCCAGCAGATGCTTGCGCACAAATGTCTTCGGGTTCAGGTCTCGTACATCGAGGTCGGAGAAATCAGGTCCCAGTTCGTCCTTGAGCTGCCGTTGCGCGTTATCGGCCATCGTACGGACGTAACGGATCGTCCGCGCCGCCTTGCGGACCAGCTCGGGCAGCCGCTCCGGGCCGAACAAGACCACCGCGAGCACCAGGAGCACCAGGAACTCCCCGGGACCTATGTCGAACACGGCGTCACGCTAGCCTTCCCTGCTGCCAAGCACGACTCGCGCTTTGCCGCGGTCCTCGCCGCGTGCGTAATCGAGGACAACCGCGTCACGCGGCCGATGAGTACGGATGGTGACGATCAGCTCCTCCACCGTGTTCACCCGTTTCCCGTCGATCCTGGTGATCACGTCATCCTCGCGTAGGCCGGCGTCGGCCGCGGGCCCGCCGCTGTCGACGCCGGTGAGGATGACCCCGTTGTCGTCACCGGCCTGCTGCACGTTCGCCCCAAGTACCGGATACGTCGCCTTGCCATTCTTGATCAACAACTTGCCGATCTCGGCAGCCTGGTTGATCGGGATGGCAAACCCGAGCCCGATGCTGCCGGACTCGGTTCGGCTCGTACCCAGCGTCAGGATCGCCGAGTTGACTCCGATCACGCGCGCGCTGGAGTCGACCAACGGACCGCCCGAATTACCAGGATTGATCGGGGCATCTGTCTGTATGGCGTTGATGTAGGCCACCGGCGCGTCAGCATTTTCGGTCTCCTGGACCACGACCGGTCGGTCACGAGCGCTGACGATGCCGGACGTCACGGTGCCGGCCAGCCCCAGGGGTGAACCGACGGCGATCACCGGCTCGCCTACACGACTGGCCCGGGAGTCGCCCACGACCAGCGGTTTCAGGCCAGACGTCTTCACTTGGATGACCGCCAAGTCGTACGAAGGGCTGCGGCCGACGATGGTTGCGTTCACCCGACGGCCGTTGGCAAGGACCACCCGCAGACGCCCGCCTTCAGCGGCCGCGACCACGTGATTGTTGGTCATGATCCGGCCGGAGCCGTCGAAAACGAAGCCCGACCCCGTGCCGTCTCCCGCCTCGATCATGACCGTGCTGGACAGGACCGCGTTCGCGACCTCCACCGTGCCCTGTCCCGGCTTGGCTGCCGGCGGCACCGACGGGCCAGGGCTTGGACCACCGGTGCTGGTGGTTGGTACGGGTCCGCTTGACTGGACGCTGGCCGACGGCGCCGCCTGGTCACGGTCTGTGCCTCTGCCAGCCAGCAGAGCGCCACCGTAGCCGGCGCCACCCCCTACAAGCAGGGCGGTCGCCGCAGCAGCGACGATCAACAGTGCCGCTGAGCGGGGCTTGGGTGCGGGTGCCTCCGGCGTACCGGTCTGAGCGCTGTCGGGCTGTCCGCTGTCGGGCGGCGGGGGGAGGAACTCCGACGACTCAAAGGTCAGCGGCTGCGGCGGAGGAAGCGGCGGCTGCCAGACGGCTGGTTCAGTTTCGAACGAGATTTCTTGCTGCGCTCCGAACGGACCGTAGTAGTGGCCACCGAACGGAGAATCCCCCGAGGGCTCGGGCGGTAGGCGGTCACCGTCGGTCATTCACTCAGCCCCTCGTTGCCGGCCCGATCGCCCTCAGCGCCTCAGACGGCTCAGGATGTCGGCCCAGCCCGCCTGGACGCGGTCCATGGTAGTTGGCGACGGCAGCGGCTCATGGGGCAAGCCGCGGACCGCCTCCGCGAGGAGCTTCGTCGGTCCATCGGTGATCACCGTGTACACGGTGGCGCCGGACTGCCACGTCGCGAGGCTGAGCGTGCCAGGGCGTAGGTAGGCGCCAAGATCGGTATTCCAGGGGGCATCCTGTGGTGGCCCTCCGAGCACACCTCGTCGCTGGAAGACACTGACGGTGCTCAGGCCGTCGCTGTAGACCAGATGGAGCACGTTCGGGTCATCGGCCCGGTCCGTGCGAACGCGGACCAGAGCCAACCCGGCCAGCGAGCGGGAGCAGGACCACCCCCGCGCTGTCAGCTGGGGCGAACTGGAGAGCGTCAGGGCACTCGTCGTGGTCGACACACTAAGTCGAGGCGGCAGATGCTCCAGGATGGATGACACGCTGCCGATTCGGAGCGATATGAAGCGAGAGCTCAAGCTCACCTGGCCTTGCCGGTCGTACGTCTCCTGAGCCAGCAGGAGGCCGGTGGCGTCATCGATCCACCAGCGCGCCGCCATTGAGCCGCCGCTGGATACTTCCACCACCGTTGCCGGTCGACCGGCGGTCGTGGTGCCGGACCAACCCGACAAGTGGTAGTTGCGCTCCAACAGGTACAGCAGCTGCTTGTCGACCATTCGGGATTGCACCGACGGCCGGGTATAGCCGGCAAGGACCTTGTCGCCTCGCGCGTCAAAAACAGTCAGTTGGCTGCCCTGCTCGGTGCGCGAATCGATCTGGACGACGGCGCTGACCGTCATCCCGTTCATGACCGCAGTGAAGGCCTGAGTTCCCGAGTAACTGAAGCTGCCGGCTGCCGCTGAGGCCCTGACCAGTGCACCGCGAGCTTCGGCGCTCGTCAAGGACGATTTCTGCTTGGCATTACGAGGGGTAGCAGCGGGTGGCACACCACTCTCGGAGGTCAATCGCTCGGCACCGACCAGCATGACGGCCCCGATAGAGTCGGTGGCCAGCGGCGATTGCGCCAACACGGAGGTGAACTCGGCCTGTGCGTCGGCACTCGGATCATTGATCAAAGCCAGCGCGGGTGCGGGGGCGGCTGCATATCCCACACCGACCGCCGTCGTAACCACGGCACCTACGGCGAAGCTGGCGGCACCCAGCCGAAGGTGTCGCCTGCGTCGCTCGCTGGGCAACATGCCTGGTGAGGTTCGCCGGAAAGGCCGGGTCCAGAGCGGGTCCGACGCCTGTGGCCCTGCGATCGAGGTCAGGCGTTGTGACAGATCAGCCGAAGCCGTCGCCTGTGTGCCGCTTCCGCTCAGCAACCGACGGATCGTGCGGAGCTCGTCAACGTCCGACCGGCAGGCTGCGCAGCCAACCAGGTGGGCCACCAACCGGTCCCGATCGTCGGGGCCAAGGGCGTCGTCGACGTAGGCGGACCTCGACTCGGCTAGGTCCGCGCATGGCCGCCCGATCACCCTGGCCTCGCCGGCTCCAGACCCCGACCGGTTTCATCCGCCACGCCCAGGTACCGTCCTCGTTCTCCGCTGGGCTGGCGGTGAGCCAGGGCAGCGCGTAGTTGGGCCCGACCCCGGTGGATGCGACTGCGTACGGTGCCGATCTTGACGTCTAGCACCGAAGCGATCTCCTCGTAGCTGAGGCCCTCGATGTCGCACAACACGACCGCCGCTCGAAATTCCGGCGGCAGGGCGGCCAGTGCTGCGGCGACGTCATGGTCAAGGTCGGCATCGGCCAGCTGTTCTGATGGTGTGGGCCACGCGCTGGCCAGCCGGTCGGCCGCTCCGTCGGCCAGCCCGTCGAAGCGGATCTTCTGCCTGCGGCGGGCACCGTCGAGGAACAGGTTCGTGGTGATCCGATGCAGCCAGCCCTCGAGGGTGCCGGGCTGGAATCGGTGCAGTGAGCGGAAAACCCGGACGAAGACGTCTTGGGTCAAATCTTCGGCGTCGTGCCGGTTGCCTGTCAGCCGGTACGCGAGCCGGTATACCCGGGAGCTGTGGTCACGGACAATCTCCTCCCAGGTGGGCGGCACCCAGTCCAGCGCCGGATTCTGCTCCGGCAACGACATGGGGGTCACCTCCCTCGTGGCCAGCCGTGACCGCCCATTGTCGCGAGCAAACCTGGCAATGCCCTGTGCGAACGCTGGCAAACGGCTGTGCACGCGATGTGTCCTCCCTCACTTCAAGAACGCCGAGCGGTGCCGAGGTGTTCCCCGGCCGGGGACTAGAGACCGGCAGCCGCCATAGAGTTCGCGAGTGCCTGACGTTCCTCGTCGGTCGCGGCGACCAGCGGCGGGCGCAGACCGCCGACCTTCCATCCGCGTAGATCCAGGCCGGCCTTGACCAGAATGCAGCCCTGGGTGGCAAAGATGCCGGTGTATATCGGGAGCAGCCGGTGGTGCAGCGCACGTGCCGTGGCCACATCACCGCTGAGGTAAGCCTCGATCATTCTTTTGGTCTCTGGCCCGCAGAAGTGGGTGGAGGTGCCGACCACGCCGACGGCACCAATCGACAGCAATGGCAGCGTCATGGCGTCGTCTCCGGAGTAGTAGGCCAACTCCGTCTCGGCCATGACACGACCCGAAGCCGTGAGATCGCCCTTCGCGTCCTTGACAGCCACGATACGGGGATGCTCAGCAAGCCGGATCATGGTTTCCGTCGCGATCGCGGTGCCCGCCCGACCCGGGATGTCGTAGAGCATGATCGGCACATCGGACGAATCCGCCACGGTGAAGAAGTGAGTCAGCAATCCCGCTTGCGGCGGTTTGGAGTAGTAGGGGGTCACCACCAACAGTCCGTCGGCGCCAGCTTTGGCCGCCTCAGCGGCCAACTGGAGGGTGTGCTCGGTGCTGAATGTCCCCACACCCGCCACCACCGCCGCGCGCGCACCCACGGCGTCGACGACGACCCTCAGCAGGTCCACCTTCTCCGGGTCACTCAGCGTTGGGGCTTCGCCGGTCGTTCCACTGATCACCAGACCGTCATGATCACCATCGTCGACGAGGTGCCTGGCCAATGCGGCGGCGGCATCAAGATCCAGCGCCCCGTCCGGAGTGAACGGGGTGACCATCGCCGTCAGGAGGCGGCCGAAGGGCGGCGTAGCTGAGGCGGGCACGAAGTTCATCCTAAGCCGAGCGCTCAGGTGCGGATCACGACCAACGGGTCACCATCGGTGACCACATCACCTGAGGCCACCACCACCTCGCTCACCGTGCCGGGCACCTCCGCGAGTACCGGAATCTCCATCTTCATCGATTCCAAGATCACCACCGGATCGTCCGCCGTGACTCGGTCGCCGACTTCGACTTCGACCGTCATCACGGCAGCGACCAACTCGGCGACCACGGTGTGGCTCATATCGTCATCGTATGGGTCGCAGCAGTCGATAGGCTGACGTCCGTGACGCCCTCACCAGGGAAGACCTCGCCCAAGTCAGCACCCAAGCCGGCGAGCTGGGCCTATGCCGAGGATCATGTCGAGGAGTCCGAGGCCGCGGTGGCCGCTCGACTGGAGGCTGCGGAGTTGGGGGTGTCCCCGTTGGGTCGCGGATGTGCCAGCGCACTGACCCTGCTGGCGCGCGCCATCTCCGCGAAGGCAGTGGTCGAAATCGGCACGGGATCGGGTGTATCCGGTCTCGCCCTGTTCGCGGGCATGCAACCCGACGGCGTGCTGACCAGCGTCGACATCGAGCCAGAGCACCAGCATGCGGCCCGAAAGGCGTTCGGTTCTGTTGGCATTCCCAATCAGCGATTCCGCCTGATCAGCGGTGCGGCGCTGAGTGTGCTGCCCCGGTTGAGCGACGGCGCGTACGACATGGTGTTCATCGACGCCGACAAGTCGGAGTATCCGGACTACGTCGATCAGGGCCTCCGGCTGCTCCGGCACGGCGGGCTGCTTGCCCTCGACAATGCCCTGTGGCATGACCGGACGGCGGATCCCGCGCAGACCGATGAACAGACCGAGGCCATTCGCAGTGCCGTGAACGCCGTCAGGGACGACGACGATCTCGTGTCGGCGCTGCTGCCGGTGGGTGACGGCTTGCTGGTCGCCGTCAAGCGCTGAGCCTCGCGCCAGAGTCCATCGCTCGCGCGTACGTTCGCTGGGCGGTTCATCGCTCGCGCGTACGCTCGCTGGGCAGTCAGCTGGGGCCGACCGTGACGCCCTTTCCGACCACGGTGATGCCGGTGTCGGAGATCGTGAAGCCGCGAGCGCGGTCTTCCTCCTCGTTCACCCCGACGCGCGCGTCCTCCGGAACCACCACGTTTTTGTCCAAGATCGCTCGACGGACGATGGCCCGAGGCCCGATCGTCACATTGGACAAGATCACCGAATCGCTGACCTTGGCGTTCTCATAAACGCGGACGTTTGGTGACAGCACCGAGTCCTCGATCGACCCACCGGACACGATGCAGCCGGGGCTCACGATCGAGTCCAGCGCGAGGCCGCGAAGGGTGAACTTCGCGCCCGGCATCTGCACCGGATAGGTCCAGATCGGCCAGTCATGGTTGTAGAGGTTGAAGACCGGATCGACCGACACCAGATCGAGGTGCGCCTCGTGATAGGCGTCGATGGTGCCCACATCTCGCCAGTAGGCCTTCTCCCGTCCGGTCGAACCCGGCACCTGATTCTGCGTGAAGTCGTAGACCTGGGCCTCACCTCGGCCGACGAAGGCGGGAATGATGTCGCCGCCCATATCGTGTCGGGAGCTCTCGGCCTCCGCATCCGCTGTCAGTGCCTCGACGAGGGCGTCGCTGGTGAAGATGTAGTTGCCCATGGAGGCGAAGGACACGTCTGGGTCGTCAGGCAGGCCGGGAGGTTCGGCCGGCTTCTCCAAGAACTCTTTGATCCTGTTGTCCTGTTCGGCGTCGATCACGCCGAACGCGGTAGCCGAACTCCGGGGCACCCGGATACCCGCCACGGTGGCGCCGAGACCACCATCGATGTGCGCCTGGAGCATCTGCTCGACGTCCATCCGGTAGATGTTGTCGGCGCCGAAGACCACGACATAGTCGGGATCCTCGTCGACCAAGAGATTCAACGACTGGTAGATCGCATCAGCGCTGCCTTGGTACCAGCGCGGGCCAAGTCGCTGCTGCGCGGGCACCGGTGTCACATAGTTGCCCAGCATGGTCGACATCCGCCAGGTCAGTGAGATGTGCCGGTCGAGGGAGTGCGACTTGTACTGGGTGAGCACGGCTATCTGACGCATACCGGCATTGGCAAGGTTGGACAGGACGAAGTCGATCAGGCGATAGGTGCCTCCGAACGGCACAGCCGGCTTGGCTCGGTCTGCTGTCAACGGCATCAGCCGCTTTCCTTCGCCGCCAGCCAGGACGATCGCCAGAACCTTGGGACGAGCTGCCATGGTCTGAACCTAGGGTCTGCGGGCGCTTGGCGACAAGAGGCGCGCAAGAAGCGCAGGTGGGCTTCGGGTCGAGGACCTTTCCAGCCTTGGAACGGCTGTGACACGATTCGGGCTATGGCTGCCGACTCCGCTGACCAACTTCGAATCTCTTTGCTGACCAGGGAGTATCCGCCCTCGATCTATGGCGGAGCCGGCGTGCACGTGGCCCAGCTTGTTCCTCAGCTGGGGAAGTTGATCGATGTCGATGTGCAGTGCATGGGAGAGCCCCGGGAGGGTGCGACGGCCCATCCCGAGAACTTCCCGGCCGGCGCCAACGCAGCCCTTCGGGTTTTCGGCGCTGACCTGTCGATGGTCGCGGCCATACCGGAAGTCGATCTTGTTCACTCGCATACGTGGTACGCCAACCTGGCGGGCCACCTCGCCGGCCTCCTGCACGACATCCCGCATGTGGTCACCGCGCACTCGCTCGAGCCACACCGGCCGTGGAAAGCTGAGCAACTGGGCGGCGGTTATCGGTTGTCTTCGTGGACCGAACAGACATCCTTCGAAGCTGCCGACGCGGTGATCGCGGTCAGCGACGGCATGCGGCGGGACACGCTGGATTCGTACGCCAACCTCGATCCGGACAAGGTCCATGTGGTTAAGAACGGCATCGACACGGCGGAGTTCGCACCGGACAGCGACACCGACATCGTGACGGAATTGGGGATGGATCCGGACCAGCCATCGGTGGTCTTCGTCGGACGAATCACCCGGCAGAAGGGATTGATCCACCTGGTTCGCGCGGCCGAGCAGCTCGATCCCGGTACCCAGGTGATCTTGCTGGCCGGAGCCCCGGACACTCCAGAGATCGCCAAGGAGTTCAACGAGGCATTCGCCCATCTGAAGTCGACCCGCGGCAATGTGGTGTGGATCGAGGAAATGGTTCCGCGAGGCCACGTCCGGCAGGTGCTGTCCCACGCCACCGTTTTTGCCTGCCCATCGGTGTACGAGCCTCTCGGCATCGTGAATCTGGAGGCCATGGCCTGTGAGACCGCGGTTGTCGCGTCTGCGGTCGGAGGCATTCCGGAGGTGGTGGTCGACGGCGAAACCGGCTACCTGGTTCCGTACGATCCAGCTCGAGCCGATGACCCTGCGGCGGTGGCGGCCTTCGAGGAGGGACTGGCCACCAAGATCAACTCCTTGACTTCGGATCCGGGGAAGGCTGAGGAGTTCGGCAAGGCCGGGCGACAGCGCTGCATTTCCGAATTCGACTGGGGCAAGATCGCCGCCGAGACGGTCGGCGTCTATCGAAGAGCGATCGAGGTGCACAGCAGCTGAGACGCTTCGCGGATCGCACGGATGCGGGCCGCGTGCTGGCGGCCGAGCTGGCTGCGCGTGTGCGACCGAGTTCACCGGTCGTGCTGGCGCTGCCGCGCGGTGGCGTTCCGGTAGCGGCCGAGGTTGCTGCCGCGCTCTCTGCTCCGCTCGGCGTGATCTTGGTCCGCAAGCTCGGAGTACCGGGCCATCGCGAGCTCGCGATGGGTGCGCTCGCGATGATCGGCGACGAGGTTTCCTTGGTTCGCAATGCTGACGTGATCCGTGATCTCGGCATCTCAGACTCCGCCTTCGAAGCCGTACAGGCCGGTGAGCTTGCCGAACTTCAGCGCCGGCGGACAGCTCTCGGCGGCACGGCGCCAGCGGTGACCAACGCCGAGGTGATCGTGGTCGATGACGGCCTTGCCACCGGCTCCACCATGCTGGCCGCCGTGTCCGCCCTTCGACCGAAGGCCCCGGCCAAGATCATCGCGGCGATCCCGGTCGCATCTCGGTCGGCGGTCCAGTCGGTCAGCGCGGTGGCCGACCTGGTCGTCTGCCCCGCGATGCCCGTACCCTTCTTCGCCGTCGGTGCGGCGTACAAGGACTTCAGCCAGCTGAGCGACGACCAGGTCCAGGCCATCTTGGAGCGGTATAGCTAACACCGGCTTCGGCGGGTCGGCTAGGCACCGCATCGACGAAGCGTCACAGAGCGGACTAGTTCCAGGAGTGGGCCACGTCGATCACCACGCGCTGACCCAGCTCGGGGCCCTCGAGCCGGAAGACTCGCATCGGAAGCCGAGCGCGGACGCCGAGCCCGATCGTGGTCTGCCCCTCGAAACTGCCCGCGAAGGCTACCTGGCGGAAGGTCGAGAACCCCGTCACATCGGACAGCTCACTGAGCCTGTCGGGTTCCATGATCAGTTCGCCGCTGGTGTCGTAGGCGGGAGCTTTGATCACGATCTGCAGCTTGGCGCTGCCGCGGAGTGGCACGTTCTGACCCGAGCCATCCTGGTAGACATTCTCGACGTAGCGCACGTCGTAACCAGTCACCCCGGAGCTCCATCCGTTCAGATCGATCACGAGCCGGTCGTAGCACGCATTCTGGCCGGCCCGGACGCCCCGTATCTGGCGCGCCGTCATCGGCGCGGAGCTCTTGGGCAGCGATCCCCAGGTGACGGCACACGAAGCGGCCGTCGCGGCGGGTGCGTTGACGACGGTCCCAGTGGCCGTGGCGGCAGCCACTGCCAGAGTGACGACCGCGGCACGTAAGGTGCGGGAAACAGGCATCTCAGCTTCCTCTCGGGCTGGACAGCTCGGGGGTTTCCCGAGCCTTTGCCTGAATGAGTGCGGCCGGAAAGCAGGGGATACGGGGCCGAAAATACGGTTCGGTTGCGTTTACGAGCGAGATCAGGGGCAGTGATCGCAAAACCACGTGTGACCGTGATCACACCGCAACCTCGGAGGAAGTTGGTGACGGAGCGGAAAGGTTTCGATAACGAAGCGTCCGCGGATCCGAACTATTGTTCGATCGGCGGACGCTACCCAAGCCTTCGCGCGGGCTAGCCGACCACGCCCTTCAGCGCACCGGCGAGTTCGGCCGCCTCCACGGCGTTCAGTTCGACGACAAGCCGGCCACCACCTTCGAGCGGAACGCGCATGACGATTCCACGGCCCTCCTTGGTGACCTCCATCGGGCCGTCACCCGTCCGCGGCTTCATTGCAGCCATCGTCCACCCTCTCTGTGATCCGCTTCTTCCCGCGGCAATTATTCCGTATCATTCGGCCC
>DATFQP010000264.1:0-12635 GCA_035264145.1 Propionibacteriaceae bacterium | reverse complement strand
GTGATCCACCTCAGCAACGCGGACTACTTGACCCGGCCGTTGCGACTGTCCGCCGAAGAAGCGATGGCGCTTGTGCTCGGCCTCCAGACTCTGCATGAGATCGCCGGACCGGGCGAGCAGGACGCGGTCGAGCGGGCGCTGAAGAAACTAGAGGAAGCGGCCGGTGGGGTCGTCGTACCTGATCAAGCGTCGGTCAGCGTGACCGCTGCTCGCGGCGAGATCCAGGCTCGGGTCAGCGACGGCCTGGCGCGCGGTAAGCGGCTCGACCTCACCTACGACGTCGCTTCCCGGGCCGAAACCACTCGGCGAATGGTCGACCCGCTTCGGCTCTTTGTCTTGGAGGGCTACGGGTATCTGGAGGCATGGTGCTACTCCGCTTCAGCATTGCGGACGTTTCGCCTGGACCGGATCGCCGCGGTCGACGTCACTGACATCGACGTTGCTCCGCACGACGTGGAGCTCAAGGACTTGTCGACGGGCTGGTTCGAGACGCTGAAGGATGCACCACTGGTGGTTCTGGATCTCGCCCCGGAGGCGGCATGGGTGGCTGAGTACTACCCGACGGAAACTGTGAACCGCGATGAGTTCGGTCATCACACTGTGGGGCTTCGGGTCACTGATCCCGCATGGTTGCGCGGGCTGCTGCTGCGGCTGGCCGGCGGCGCCCGCGTGATCTCACCCGTGGGCGCCGGTGATTCGGCGGCTGAAGCGGCCCGGGAAGCCCTCGACCAGTACGACGCGGTCTTCGGCCGGTGACGAAGGCTCGGCTGCGTCGGTAGGGTGACTAGGGTGATCTGGGTTTTGGTCTTCGGCTGCATAGCGGTCGCCGGTTTGGCGATGGTTGTCAGTTATGCGGTCTGGCTGCTCCACAAGGCCTCGGACGTGATGAGTGAAGTGCGCGTGCTCTTCGACCGTGGTGATCAGCTGGCTACGCTCGTCGGCCAGATCGAGGTGCCGCCACGCGGCGGGTTCGGAGATGACGTTGACAGCGAAGGCATGGTTCGTGGCGTCTACGTCACAGCTGATGGCAAGTAGGATATCGACGAGCTGACGATCGTCGGCGGAAAATGAGGACGATATGACGCCGCTGGTTTTCGGGCTCGGCGTGTGGGAGCTGTTGATCATCCTGGCGGTGATCCTGCTGATTTTCGGCGGCACCCGACTGGCCGGCCTCGGCAAGAGCACTGGACGCGCGCTGCGGGAGTTCAAGGAAGAGACGAGGGGTCTGAGCGACTCGAAGGAGGCCCAGGCATCCGATCCGGCGTCGGCCCCAGTCATCGGACCTGAGTCAGGAGCGCCGAGGACCGGGAACACCTACTCTCCGCCGCCTCCCGCCAACCTGCCGAAGTCGGGTCCGCAGGACCCTCCCGCGGGTGAGCCGCGGACAGACGCCTGATCCGTCTCGCCGAACGTGGCTGTCTCTTTTTCGATCAAGGGCCGCCCGATCCGCCTCAGCCTGAAGTGGCTCAAGCCGCCGCCTTCGCCGCCGGACGGCTCGATGACGCTCTTCGAGCATCTGCGCGAGCTGCGTTACCGACTCGTGATCGCGTCGCTGGCGATCATCCTTGGCATGATCATCAGCGGCTTCTTCTATCCGGCGCTGTTCGACATCCTGACCCGGCCGTACTACGTCGGCATCGCTGATCTCAAGGCGAACAAGCCTGGGGCCGTCACGGCCTTGGTCAGCAACAACCTTGCCTCGCCCTTCACGTTGGCCCTAAAGGTCTGCATGGTGGGTGGCCTGGTGCTGACCTCGCCGATCTGGCTATACCAGCTCTGGGCGTTCGTGGTGCCTGGCCTGCTGGCCAAGGAGAAGAAGTGGGCGCTGATCTTCATCAGTCTCGCCGCTCCGTTGTTCGCCGGTGGAGTGCTGGTGGCCTATGTCGTTCTGCCGAAGGCCATTTCGGTCCTGTTGAACTTCACACAGAGCGGCGTGACCAACCTGCAGGACATCAACCTCTACCTCTCCTTCCTGCTTCGGCTGATGGTCGTCTTCGGCATCGCCTTCCTGCTGCCGCTTCTTGTCGTGATGTTGAATTTTCTCGGCGTCGTCAAGGCCGCTCAGCTGCGCAAATACCGGACCTACGTGATCTTCGGCACATTCGTCTTCGGTGCTGTGGCGACGCCGTCGACCGACCCGTTCTCGATGCTTGCTCTGGCGCTGCCGATGACGCTCCTGTTCTTGGCCGCCGAAGTCGTCAGTCATATCCATGACCGCCGGGCGGCTCGCCGGCTGGCCATGGCCGGTCCGGATTCGGTGCCGCACAGCATCGAGGGCGATGTTGCCCTCCGCGAGCTGTCCGAGCGCGATCAGCCGGACGCTCGTCCGTGAGCCGCCGAATCACCCTGGTCGTCAATCCATCATCGGGCAAGGGCCGGGCACAAGAGATGCTGCCCCATGTCGCCGGACGGTTCCGCGACGCCGGACTGGAGGTGGAGATCCTGCTCAGCCGCGACTTCGCCGAAGCGCGGCAGATGACACATCACGCCGTCGCAGACGGGGCGGACGTGCTGGCCATGATGGGCGGCGACGGCATGATGCACCTCGGCGTCAACACCTGTGCGTCCGAGCACCTCCTCGGCGGCCATCCGACCGCTCTCGGGCTCATCCCGGCGGGTACCGGAAACGACCTGTGCCGGGGAGTGGGCCTGGATCCGGCTGATCCAGTGGCCGCCGCGGGAGTGATCGCGGCAGGCCGGACAGAACCCATAGACGTGATGCGGGTCAATGCTCACTTCGTCGGTACCGTCTTGGCGACCGGCTTCGATGCTCTGGTCAATGGCCGAGCCAACGCACTGCGCTGGCCGAAGGGCTCCATGCGCTATCCGCTGGCCACCTTGGCCGAGCTTCGGGTGTTCTCAGCGCTGAACTACCGGCTGACCGTAGACGGCCAGACCAGGGAGCTCGAAGCGATGGTCGTCGCGATTGGCAACACGTGTTTCTACGGCGGAGGAATGCGGGTCTGCCCCCAAGCCGATCCCATCGATGGGCTGCTGGACGTCACGATCATTCATCCAATCAGTCGAGTCAAGATGCTCCGGCTGCTGCCACTCATGTACTCGGGGAGGTTTGCCAAAGACCGTTGCGTCGAACAGCTGCAGGCCCGCGAAATCAGCGTCGAGGGCCCCGGTCTGGTCGGCTACGGCGACGGCGAGCTGATCAGCGCTGCTCCGTTGCGGGTGAACGCCGTGGTTCGCGCCGTGCCGCTCTGCGTGCCCTGATGCCCGGACAGCGCTCGGGTCGATGCGACAGCGGGCAGTAGCTTAGGGCTGCCATGACTGCCTCCGACTCGCCAGCCGAGGCGTACGCACGGTTCCGGCGTGACCGATCGAGCCCGCATCTTCGAAAGTTCGCGGACGGCTACGGGTTCGCCTTCGACGAATACCAGATCGACGCCTGTAGGCAGGTGGAAGCCGGCTCGGGCGTCTTGGTGGCCGCCCCAACCGGAGCAGGCAAGACGATCGTAGGAGAGTTCGCCGTCTTCCTGGCGCTGGCCCAGGGCCGCAAGTGCTTCTATACGACGCCCATAAAGGCGCTCTCGAACCAGAAGTACGCGGATTTGGTGCGCCGGCACGGTGCGGTTCAGGTCGGATTGCTGACGGGCGACACCTCGATCAATTCGGAGGCGCCGGTGGTCGTCATGACCACCGAGGTGCTACGCAACATGATCTACGCCGGCTCCAGCACGCTCGGCAATCTCGGGTTCGTCGTGATGGATGAGGTGCATTACCTGGCCGACCGGTTCCGCGGCGCCGTGTGGGAGGAGGTGATCATCGGCCTGGCCGACTCGATACAAGTCGTCGCCTTGTCGGCCACGGTGAGCAACGCCGAGGAGTTCGGAGACTGGCTGTCCCAGGTGCGCGGCGAGATGTCGGTAGTCGTCTCCGAACGCCGACCGGTGCCACTGTTCCAGCACGTGCTGGTCGGCCACCGGCTGTGCGACCTGTTCGCGGACGTGGCGCCGACAGCACGACAAGATCCCGGCGGACGCAGCGACGTCAACGCCGCGCTGATCAAGATCGCCCGGGAGGAGTCTCGATTCGTCCGGGACGATTCCCGCCGTCCACGGGGGCGAGCGGGCCGAGGACGACGGACCGTGAGCTACGGCAGCGGCGCCTACGGCGGAGCTGCGCACCGACCACGCGAGGAAGGCGTCCGAAGGCCGAGATCGCTGTCCACCCCAAGCCGCGCACAGATCGTCGAACTCCTGGACTCCGAGGCGTTGCTGCCGGCAATCGTCTTCATCTTCTCCCGCATAGGTTGCGACGCGGCCGTACGTCAGCTCCTCTCCTCTGGAATCGAGCTCACCGACATCGATGAGCAACGCGAGATCTCCTCGCTCTTAGTCAGGCATGTCGGTGGGCTTAGCGATACGGACCTGCGGGCGCTCGATTACGACCGCTTCAGCGAGGCCTTGAGCCGCGGGATCTCGGCCCACCACGCCGGCATGCTGCCCGCTTTCAAGGAGTGCGTCGAGGAGGCGTTCGTCCGCGGACTGGTGAAGGTCGTCTTCGCCACGGAGACGCTTGCCCTCGGGATCAACATGCCGGCCCGGAGTGTCGTACTGGAGAAGCTGGTCAAGTACAACGGCGAGACGCACGCCGACATCACGCCGGGGGAGTACACCCAGCTGACCGGCCGGGCGGGGCGCCGGGGCATCGACGTGGAAGGCCACGCTGTGGTGCTCTGGCAACCGGGGCTGGACCCTCGGGCGGTAGCGGGCCTTGCCTCGCGCCGTACGTATCCGCTCACGTCCTCGTTCGCGCCGACCTACAACATGGCGGTCAATCTGGTCGCAAGTGTCGGCCGGGAACGGGCCCGCGTGCTGCTGGAACAGTCATTCGCACAGTTCCAGTCGGACCGTTCGATCGTGGGCATTGCCCGAGCGGCGGCAAAGAACACCAAGGCGATCGAGGATGCGTGGCGCGAGGCGGCCTGTGACCGTGGTGACTTCGTTACATACGCGCGGCTGCGCAACCGCGTCGCCGAGGTGGAGGCAACGGCGGCTCGGGAACGGCGCGCGGATCGGCGGGCTGAGTCGCTGCAGTCGCTGCTGCATTTGAAGCCTGGTGACATCCTGCGCGTCCCGAGCGGCCGGCGATCCGGCTGGGCGGTTGTCATCGATCCAGGCACCCGGGCCGAAACTGACACACCGCGGCCGCTGGTCATGACCGAAGACCGCCATGTGCGCCGGTTATCGATCGCCGACTTCCCGACTCCGCCCGCCCTGGCTGGGCGGATGAAGATCGGCAAGCACTTCAATCCCAAGGAAGCCGCGTCCAGGCGCAATCTCGGTGCAGCCTTTCGCTCGAAACTGGCGGAGATCGATCGGGATGCCGCTGGCGCCGGAGCCACCCCCGGTCCAAAATCTCCGACTACGGCACAGATTGATGCACTCCGCACGGAGCTGCGCCACCATCCTTGTCATCGATGCCCGGACCGCGAAAACCACGCGCGATCGGCGGAGCGAGCGCTTCGGCTGGAGCGGGAGACCGAGCGGTTGCAGGCCAGAATGGCGACTCGTACCAATACGATCGCCAACCACTTTGACAAGATTTGTCTGGTACTGGAGTCACTGGGCTATCTGACCGGCGACGGTGGCAGCCAGGTGAGTGACTCGGGACGCATGCTGGCGCGGATCTACGCCGAGCTGGATCTCGTGGCGGCAGAATGCATCCGTGCTGGCGTGCTCGACGATTTGAGTCCGCCCCAGCTGGCCGCGGTCTTGGCAGCCTTGGTCTTCGAAGGCCGGCGGGGTGATGAGGGTCCGCGTAAACCACGGCTCCCGGATGCACGGACGAACGAGGTGATGAGTGAGGTGCGGCGGATCTGGCGTGAGGTGTCGTTGGTGGAGCGCGACGCCCGCCTGAACCGCGGATCCGAGCCTGACATCGGTTTCAGTGAGGTCGCCTACGGCTGGGCGTCGGGACGATCACTGGCCACTGTGCTGCAAGGAAGCGACCTGACGGCCGGCGACTTCGTGCGCTGGGTGCGCCAGGTCACCGACTTCGCGGGGCAGATCGCCGACGCCGCTGGCCCTGGACGACCGCTACGCGACGCGGCGCGCGCAGTAGTGACTTCGATGCGACGGGGGGTGGTGACATACGCTCCCGAGATCGACTCCGACGAAGGCGACGACATCGACGGCTCCGATTACGCCTGATCGCATAACGCCTTCCCGAGCGTCGGGTAGATCGCGCGTGGTGCGGCGTGGACGATCGAGCGAGCGAACACGCTTTTGGTCTACGAGCGAGGAGGAAGGCCGAAGCTTTGAACGCGCGATCGGGCGCGAAGGAACAGAATTAGCTTGCCTGGCTCACTGTCGACATGTTGAAGTCTGGGACCCGGACGGGCGGCATGACCGTGCGATTGACGAAGTCGCTCCATTCCCGGCACTGAGTTTGTTCCCCGGCCCCTACCTCGGTGAGTCGGCCCAGCAGTTCGATCGGCGACTCATTGAACCGGAAGTTGTTGACGGCGCCCACGATCTCGCCCTGTTCGATCAGGTAGACGCCGTCACGGGTGAGGCCGGTAAGCAGCAGCCGTTCTGGATCCACCTCGCGGATGTACCACAGGCACGTCAGCAGCAAACCACGTTCGGTGCGGGCAATCATGTCGTCCAGTGACGCCGTTCCGCCGCCCTCCATGATCAAATTATCCGCCGGCGGGGTGGGCTCCAGGCCGGTCCGGGCCGCCTGGCCACGATTGCGCACCAGCTCGTTCAACACCCCGTCAGAGATCCAGTCAACGCCGAGGACGTCCAGTCCACCGTCAAAGGCGAGCGAGACGTTTTGGCCTGTCGCGAGTGACTCGACGAACGGCAGGCATTCCAGCCGAGGGAAGTAAGGATCCGACCGCACAGTGATCGGCAGCTCGCTGAACCGCTGGCCGATCTTGGTCTTGCCGTCGCCGGCCGAGAAGGCGTTCTGACCTTCTTCGGCGTCCCGCGCGCCCGCCGTCCAGTGCAGGTAGATCATCAGATCCGCTACGGCTCCTGGCGGCAGCAGCGTCTCGTAGCGGCCGGGAGCCAGGCTGATCTTGTTCCGCGCCCAGCCCAACCGCGACGTGAGCTCGGCGTGCCGGAGCGCGACATCCACGTCGGTGAAGTCACGCGTCGCGACGCCCACCCAGGCGGAGGAGGACAGATCAGCGGTTTTGGCGTTGAACTCCAGACGCCCAGTGGGTTGGACGCCTCGTCGCCGCAGACCCGTTGAGACACCGAGATATGTCGTGGTCACGCTGTGCTCGGCGTAGCCGAAAAGCAGTTCCTGCTGGCTGCGCGCCCGGCTGAACGCATCGCCGAGTTGGTTGGCCAGGCCGGCCAGAATGTCGATGGATGTTGTTTGTGGCTCGTCCTGCCAACCGATGGCGGCATCGCCGCTGACCAAGGGCATGGCGTCCTCGGCCGCCGGACCGGACCTGGCGATCTGCTCAGCGGCGGCCACTATCGAGGGCACCACGTCGGGACCGGCCACCTGCCGCGTGACGGATCCAGACGATCTGCCACCGTCGACCGGCGCCGTTGCTGTCACTGTCATGGTCCGGCGCCGCACTTCGCCGTTGGTCGTCAGTGCATTGTTCGCCCAGCGCAGGTTGGCCTCCGTGCGTTCCTTGACGATCACCACACACGGCAGGGTGGCGATCGACAGCGCCTGCTCAACCAGGCGTGCGGCTGTCATGATGCGCTCCCCTCGGCTTGGGTGTTCAACACGTTGACCCCGCGGAACAGGGCGGCCGGACACCCGTGAGACACCGGAGCCACCTGGCCCGGCTGGCCTTTTCCGCAGTTGAAGGCGCCACCGAGCAGGTAAGTCGATGGATTGCCCACCGCCTCCAGCGATCGCCAGAAATCGGTCGTGGTCGCTTGGTACGCGACGTCTTTGACCTGGCCGGCCAGCTTGCCGTTCTCGATCCGGAAGAACCGCTGTCCGGTGAACTGAAAGTTGTACCGCTGCATGTCGATCGACCACGACTTGTCGCCGACGATATAGATGCCCTGATCAACCGCCGAGATCAGTTCCTCGGTCGACGGGCCCGCCGGATCAGGTTGCAGAGACACGTTCGGCATGCGCTGCATCGGGATGCTGCCCGGCGAGTCGGCGAAGGCACAGCCGTTCGAGCGGCCCAGGCCTTTGGCCGCGGCCATCTCTCGGTTGAGCTGGTAGCCGACCAGCGTTCCGTCTCGAATGATGTCGAATTGCTGAGCGGCCACGCCCTCGTCGTCGTACCCGATCGTGGACAGGCCGTGGTCGACGACCCGATCGCCGGTGACGTTCATCACCGGGCTGCCGTAATGCAGAGTGTCGAGCTGGTCGAAGGTGGCGAAGGACGTTCCGGCGTACGCCGACTCATAACCGAGCGCTCGGTCCAGCTCCGTGGCGTGACCGATCGATTCATGGATGGTGAGGAAGAGGTTGCTCGCGTCGATAACCAGGTCGTACGCGCCCGGCTTGATCGAGGGCGAGGCGACGTGCTCGGCGAGCTGCTCCGGCAGCTGGGCGATCTCGGCGTCGAAGTCGTGGCCGGTGCCGGTGAGATATTCCCAGCCGCGCCCCACCGGAGGAGCAATCGTCCGCATGGTCGCGAAGCCGAAGTCACCAACACTCACCGCTGTGATCTGGGGCTGCAGCCGAACCCTCTGTTGAGTGGTGCGGGTGCCCGCCAGGTTCGCGAAGTACTTGTTCTCCTGCACGCTCCACAGCACCGCCGAGGTGTGGCTCACGCCGGGAGCTGACAGCAGGCGGTCACACAAGTCGAGGATCCGTCCCTGTTTCTCGGAGTCGTCCACGTCGAACGGATTGATCTCGTACGACGACACCCACCTCGCATCCGGGTAAGTCGGCTCGGCCGAGAGCACAACGGTGCCGGGCGTCAGCGGCCGAGAGACCTTGGCCGTGGCCACCGCGCGGTCAACCAGGTCGGCGGCGGCGGCGGGCGTCAACTCGATTCCCGCCGCGAAGCCCCAGACGCCGGAGTGCACCACGCGCACGCAGATCCCGAGAGTTTCGTAGTCCGTGCTCGCCTCGAGGTGGAGGTCGTGGAACGTCCGGTAAGAATCGAGCAACCGCTCGACCCGAACGTCCGCATGATCGCAGCCGAGCTCGGTTGCCCGAGTGAGGGCCGCGTCGGCGAGCATGGGCAGGGGCAGGTTCAGGAAGGCAGGGTCGAGCTCCGGCACGGGAGCAGCCTAGCCATGAGCTGGTCGGGGGAGGCTCAGCTGGCTCACTCTAGGCTTTGGTCATGCCAGTTGCCGTCCGGGTCATCCCGTGTCTGGATGTCCATAACGGGCGAGTAGTCAAGGGCGTCAACTTCGTCGGTCTCCGTGACGCCGGTGACCCGGCCGAGCTAGGGGCTCGATACGACTCCGAAGGCGCCGACGAGCTGACCTTCCTCGATATCTCCGCCTCGAAGGAGGGCCGCGAGACGACGCTCGACGTCGTCCGGCGAACGGCCGAAACGGTCTTCATTCCGCTCACCGTCGGTGGTGGTGTCGCGACGGTGGCCGACGTGGACACGCTGCTCCGAGCGGGCGCGGACAAGGTAGCCATCAACACCGGAGCGATCCGCCGGCCGCAGGTGATCGCTGACATCACCCGGCACTTCGGCAATCAGGTTTTGGTCCTCTCGGTCGATGCCCGGCGCGCCGGGAACATGCCGTCGGGCTACGAGGTGACCACCCATGGCGGCCTGACAGCAGCCGGCATCGACGCAGTGGATTGGGCGCGACGCGGTGTCGATCTTGGCGTGGGGGAGATCCTGCTCAACTCGATGGACGCGGACGGGACCACCACGGGCTTCGATCTGGAGATGATCACGGCCGTACGAGCCGCCGTCGATGTCCCGCTGATCGCCTCGGGAGGAGCCGGACAGGCGGCAGACTTCCCCCCCGCGGTCGCCGCCGGCGCCGACGCTGTCCTGGCGGCCAGCGTGTTTCACTTCGGTAGCGTGACGGTTGCTGACGTGAAGGCCGCGATCGGTGCGGCCGGTTACCCGGTTCGCCTGCCCGTCGGCGCCAGAATTCCTGCTCTGCACGGAGGACCGGACTGATGACATCGGCAACCGACGGTGCCGACACGGCTCCGGATTGCCTGTTCTGCAAGATCGTCTCCGGTGCGATACCGGCCCGCCGGATCTACGAAGACGATCATGCCGTGGCCTTCCTCGACATCGGCGCCTGGCATCGCGGTCACTCCCTGGTGGTGCCGCGCAGGCACGTTCCAGACTTGGTGACGGGTGAACCATCGTTGTCCGACATCAGCCCCGCCATCGACGCGGTCGCCCGGATGTTGGTCGACAGGCTGGCCGCCGACGGCATCAATGTGCTCTCATCGACAGGCTCGGTCGCCGGCCAGGAGGTGTTCCATCTGCACGTTCACCTCGTGCCCCGGTACGCCGCCGAACCTGGCCTGGACAAGATGATCACTCGTACGCCGGTCTCCGCCGAGGAGTTGGATGCGGTATACCGGCAGATATCGCCGGCAGAGTGATGTCGGCGCCGACCTGGCAGTTCCAGGCGCGGCGGCTCATGGTGGAGCTGCTGCCGCCCTTCGGCGTCGCCTGCGCCATGGTGCCGTTCGTCATCGCTTACGGAAAACAGTGGCCCTGGCAGCCGTCGACGATCGACCTCCAGGTGTACGTCTATGCGATCAAGGACATGCTGGCCGGCAAGGACATCTTCGCCACCACGACGCCGTTCTGGAATCTGTACTTCATCTACCCGCCGATTGCCGCGGTGCTGATGGCTCCACTGGCCATCGGTCCGTATCCGATGTGGCAGCTGGTCTGGACGGCCGCCCTGGTGTGGGCACAGCAATCGGTGCTCCGGCGCTGCGGCGTGCCGCGGGGCTGGAAGCTCGGCCTTATCGGTGTCGCTGTGGTGCTGGCCGTAGAGCCCATCCGCACCACCCTGGGCTACGGCCAAGTCAACACGTTGCTGATGGCCATTGTGGTGGCTGATCTATTGCCGGATATCGAAGGCCAGCACCGGCGCCTGCCGCAAGGATTGCTGACGGGACTGGCCACGGTGATCAAGCTCACCCCGGGCCTGTTCATCGTCTTCTTCTTGTTGATCGGCAGAAAGCGGGCCGCCCTTACTGCTGTGATCAGCTTTGCCGCCTTTACCGCGGTGGGGGCCATTTTCCTGTTCTCCGAGACACTGCGGTTCTGGGCCGGGTTGTCGGGAGGCGACACGCGGACCGCGTCACCGCTGTACGCCGGCAACCAGTCGTTGCTCGGGGTTGTCTACCGGCTGGGCGACTCATCGCGAACCACCACGGTCCTCGGACTGGCCATCGCCGGGATCGTCGCCATGCTGGGTGTGCTGGTGGCCGCCCAGTGGTGGCGGCAAGGAGAGAAGGTCTTCGCGGTCGCACTGGTCGGGCTGTGCACCAACCTCGCCTCACCGCTGTCGTGGACCCACCACTACGTCTGGATCCTGCCGATGGCGGTTGCCGTGTTGAGTGCGGGCGTGCCCAGATGGGCGCGGTATCTCGGTGGGTTCTGGGTTCTCTGGGTCTGTGCCTGCCTGCCGTTGTCCGTGCTGCCGTACGCCGGCGCACGGGAGCGATCCTTCACACTTCTGCAGCAGGTGGTGGCCAACCTCGGGCCAGTGGTCGGCTTCGTGCTGGTCGTCGGTCTGGCCTGGCAGCTGGTGGTTGAAACTCGCCGCAGTGGGGTGGCGCTGAGGACCGCTCCGGTGTGAACAGCCCAGCCCGGTCATCCGATACGCACTAGATTGAACGGCCATGACGGCACATCCGCAGACTCCGGTCCCACAATCGGACCAAGCCGGCCGAAACGGCCAGCTCGACATCAAACCGCGGTCGCGGGTGGTCACCGACGGCCTGGAGGCTACTGCTTCCCGGGGAATGCTGCGGGCCGTCGGGATGGGGGATGACGACTTCGCCAAGCCACAGATCGGTGTGGCTTCCAGCTGGAACGAGATCACTCCCTGCAACCTCTCCCTCGACCGCCTCGCGAAAGCCGTCAAGGACGGAGTCCACGCCGCCGGCGGTTATCCCCTGGAGTTCGGCACCATTTCGGTGTCGGACGGGATCTCGATGGGCCACGAAGGCATGCACTATTCGCTCGTCAGCCGGGAGATCATCGCCGATTCAGTGGAGACCGTCATGCTGGCGGAACGGATGGACGGCTCGGTGCTGCTCGCCGGATGCGACAAGTCGCTGCCGGGCATGCTGATGGCGGCTGCCCGGCTCGATCTCGCCTCCGTCTTCCTCTACGCCGGGTCGATCATGCCCGGCCACGTGGGGGATCGGGACGTGACGATCATCGACGCGTTCGAGGCGGTCGGAGCCTGCGTCCGGGGCCTGATCAGCCGCGACCAGGTCACCGAGATCGAAAAGGCCATCTGCCCCGGCGAAGGTGCGTGCGGCGGCATGTACACGGCCAACACCATGGCGAGCGCCGCCGAAGCCCTTGGCATGTCACTGCCCGGGTCGGCCGCGCCCCCGGCTGTAGATCGAAGGCGGGACGGGTTCGCCCGGCGCAGCGGCATGGCGGCGGTCGAGCTGCTGAGGAAGGGCATCACCGCCCGCCAAATCCTCACCAAGCAGGCATTCGAGAACGCTATCGCCGTGACCATGGCGTTCGGCGGCTCCACCAATGCGGTCTTGCA
>DATFQP010000263.1:0-3133 GCA_035264145.1 Propionibacteriaceae bacterium | reverse complement strand
GCCGCCGAAAACCTGCAGGCCCGGATTCGCGGCATGATCTGGATGGCCGAGTCGAATCAGCACGGCCCGTCGATCGTGCTGGCCTGCGGCAACAAGAGCGAATTGGCCGTCGGCTACAGCACGATCTACGGTGACGCTGTCGGCGGCTTCGCGCCGATCAAGGACGTGCCGAAGACGTGGGTGTGGAAGCTGGCCCGCTGGCGCAACGAACAAGCCGAAGCCCGGGGGGAAACGCCACCCATCCCGGAGAACTCGATCAACAAGGAACCGAGCGCCGAGCTGCGCCCGGGTCAGAAGGACACCGACTCGCTGCCACCGTACGAGTTGCTTGACGACATTCTCGACGACTATGTCGAAGGCGATCGTGGGCATGCCGAGATCGTGGCGATGGGCTTCGATGCCGCACTCGTCGACCGGGTGACCAGGCTGGTCGATCGAGCGGAGTACAAGCGGCGGCAGTACCCGCCCGGTACGAAGATCAGCTTCAAGGCCTTCGGACGCGACCGGAGATTGCCCATCACCAACGGCTGGCGCGAAGGTCGCTAGCCGCTGGTTTCCCTCGCCGGCACCTTCGAGTTGGCAGCTCGCAGGACTTCGGAAGCACTGTGGCTTCCGTACCAGCAGGTCAGCATGCGGACGCCTCACGAGACGTTGGCGGCCTCCTCAGCGATCACCGTCATCGACTGGAGGTAGGGGGCGCCGAACGTGGTCAGCATGGCCACATCGGCCGCGTCACGTCCCCGGCCGATCAACACGCGGCCCTTGCGAGGCCGATTGTTACGCGGGTCGAACGTGAACCACCGGTCGCCCAGCCAAACCTCCATCCACGCCGCGAAGTCCATCGGCACGATGAGCTTCTCCGCCTCGATCTCGGGAAGATAGCCGAAGACGTAACGGGCAGGGATGTTCAGCGCGCGACACAGCGACACCGCGAGATGCGTGAAATCCCGGCACACCCCATAGCGCGATGCGTGAACATCGGCGGCAGTGGTCCTGGCGGTGCTGCTGCCGTAGGCGAACTGCAAATGGTTGTGCACGTAGTCACAGATTGCCTGCACCCGGCCATAGCCGGGGTTGACGTCACCGAACCGAGTCCACGCCTCCTGACCGAGCACGTCTGGCAAGCAGTAGCGGCTCGGCAGCGTGTACAGCAAGACGTCGTCTGGCAACTCCGATGGTTGCATCTCGGGCGCGTCGAGGTCGACATCCTCCGTCGCGTCCGGAACCAGCGCGGTGGCACGGTAGCTCATCACCGAACGCCCCACTGGGATCGTAAGACGCCGGCACAGATTGCCGTAGAGATCGTAATAGAGGTGCGTATCGATCACCGGGTCGGAGGTCCACTCGCTCGAAATGATCTCAGCCGGCTGGTCCTTCGTCGGCTCAACCTGAAACACGGCCGACACCGGCCACTGCGACGACTCCACGAAGTCACATCCGACGAGCACCGTCCGCTGTCCCACTGAGCCGCCTCCGATCAGATCCCGTCCTTCACCGTCGTGACGGCTCTGGAATGTAGCGCACGCAGAGAACGACTGCCGTGCGGGAACCTGAAACCCCGATGCGGGCGGAGTCCAAGCAGAGTGATCGATGGTCCTGCTGTGCGGGAGACACGCCGCCGGCTGGAGGGAGCGGCGGCCACGGTCAGGGTCGTCGGTCAGTCGTCCTTCCAGCGAGGGTCGTTGTCCCAGGCGTCATTGCGCTCCGCCACCTTCTCCAGCGCGTGCTCGGCTTCCTCGCGCGTCCGGTACGGTCCCAGGAGATCCGTCACCTTGGTGGCGTGGTCGTCCGGCACCACCGAGTGGGTCTTGAGGTCGTACCACCAGTCCCCGTCGGCCATCGTTCCTCCTCGAAGTCGCCACTAACGACGCTACTCCTTCGGTTCCTGCGCGCGCCGCGCACAGCGCTCACTGGAGTACTGCTCGTAGGATCACGGGCGTGCCCATCCAGCCGGCCGCGGTTTCGCCGCAGCGCTCGGTCGCGCCGCATATCGCGCGGCCGCCGTACGTGGGCCAACCCGCGCCGGAGCCCTACCTGGGACCGCACGTGCAGACCGCGGAAACGATCGAGAAGATGCGCCTCGCGGGGCGGATCGCTGCCGGCGCCATGCAAGCCGGTGCTGCGGTGATCTCACCGGGCGTAACCACCGACGAGCTCGATCGGGTGGTTCACGAGTTCCTTCTTGATCATCACGCCTACCCGTCGACGCTGGGTTACCGGGGATTCCCGAAGTCCTGTTGCACATCGGTCAACGAGGTGGTCTGCCACGGCATCCCTGACTCACGGCCGTTGGAGGACGGCGACCTGGTGAAGATCGATGTCACGGCCTACGTGGACGGGGTGCACGGAGACAACTGCGGCACGTTTTTCACAGGCGAGGTCGACGAAGCATCTCGGCTCCTGACTGAGCGCACACGGGAGGCGCTGAAGCGCGCGATCAACGCTGTCCGGCCGGGACGTCAGGTCAACGTTATCGGCCGGGTGATCGAAAGCTACGCCAGGCGATTCGATTACGGAGTAGTACGGGAGTACACGGGTCACGGTGTGCATTCCAGCTTCCATTCCGGCCTCGTCATCCCGCACTACGACGAGCCGGCGTACAGCACGACGATGGAAGTCGACATGACCTTCACGATCGAGCCAATGATTACGTGCGGCGATGGCGCTTCGTACCTGTGGGAGGACGAGTGGACAGTCGTGACCACCGACGGCAGCCGCTGTGCCCAGTTCGAGCACACCCTCGTGGTCACCGAGACGGGCGCCGAGATCCTCACGCTCGCGCCTGCCAGGACCGGCTAGGCACTATCCTTGATCGAGGACGAGTCGGCCAGGCGATCGCGGTTTCCCCCTTCGGCGAAGGAGAAAGCCGAGGAAAGTCCGGACTCCACAGAGCGCGGTGGTGGGTAACGCCCACCCGGGGTGACCCGCGGGACAGTGCCACAGAAAACAAACCGCTCCGTCACAGGAGTAAGGGTGAAACGGTGGTGTAAGAGACCACCAGCACCTCAGGTGACTGAGGTGGCTCGGTAAACCCCACCGGGAGCAAGATCAAGAGGGCGTACGCGAGTACGCCTGCGGGAACGCTCGAGGGCTGCTCGCCCGAGTTCCCGGGTAGGTCGCATCAGGTCGCTGG
>DATFQP010000262.1:0-14209 GCA_035264145.1 Propionibacteriaceae bacterium | reverse complement strand
TGGAACCTCGAAGGGCACGTTGGCCTCGGTGAGCACCTTCTTCGCCCGGGTGATCCGTGCTGCCATCGTGGTCGTCCGCACCAGGAACGCGCGTGCGATCTCCTCGGTCGACAGCCCGGCGACCATCTTCAGGGTGAGGGCCACGCGGGCATCGACCGACAGTACCGGGTGACACGCGGTGAACATCAGCCGGAGCACGTTGTCTCCGACGTGTGGGTCGAACTCGATCTCGTCCATCGGAGTCTCGTGATCACTCAGCTCGCGACCGATCAGCTCGACCTTGCTCTGAAGTGTCACGGCGCGACGAATCGTGTCGACGCCGCATCGGCGTGCCACGGCCATGAGCCAGGCGCCCGGGTTGTCCGGGACACCTGACGCGGGCCACTGTTCGAGCGCTGCAACGAGTGCGTCCTGCGCAAGGTCTTCGGCCAGCCCGACATCGCGAACGATACGGGCCAATCCGGCGATCAGTCTGGCGGATTCGATCCGCCAGACCGCGTCGATCGCCTGCTGGGTGGCTGTGGTCACTACTGCTTGGCTGCGGCGTCTTCGGGCATCCGCTCCTCGGCCGCCGCGAGCTCGGCCGGGAAGGAGTCGGCGAAGTCCTCGGCGTCGAGAACCTTCCGGAGCTCAACTTCGCAGTCGCGCAACGGCGAGCGCTTGACCCACTCGACGGCCTCGTCCATCGAGGCGACCTCCCAGATCGAGAAGCCGGCGATCAGCTCCTTCGCCTCGGCGAACGGGCCGTCGATCACCCTGGTGCCGCCGTCGACATCGAAGGCGACCCGCTTGCCCTTGCTACTCGGCTGGAGTCCGTCACCGGCCAGCACGACACCTGCCTCGACGAGCTCCTCGGTGAACCGGTTCATCGCCACAAACTCCTCCGGTGTACCGAGCTCACCGGCCTCGGACCGCTCCGTCGCCTTGCCCAGAACCATGACCTTCATCGCTGTGCTCCTTCCGCGTCTGCCCGGGATCGGCCCCCTTGACCGATTCAACCCTGCCTTACCCCTGTGTCGAACGGGAACGGGTCGATTCGACACCACGTCGAGAGTCGAACCTGGAGCAGGCCCGACCCTCAACCGGATGAACCTCGGCGTCATCGCGAGTCCGTCCGGCAACGATCCACTCTGGTTGGACTGGTGTCAGATCGGGGTCGTAACCGCCACCGATGATTCTGGGCGTGCGCGACGGTCTGATCTGTCGTACCCCGAACGCAGGAGGAACCATGGGCAAGGTCATCGCAGCCATCACGACCTCGGTCGACGGCTACATCGTGGGCCCGCATGACGGGCCGGAGCACGGCCTCGGTATCGGGGGTGAGCGTCTCCACTACTGGGTGATGGGTGGCCCGTGGACGTACGCCGACGACGGCCGCGACACCGACGGTATGCACGGCGCGGACCGGGAGTACTACGAGTCGATCACCGAGGGGCTGGGCTGCGGGATCGTCGGCCGCAATATGTACGACGCCGCCGGCGCCTGGGGTGGCACCAACCCGTTCCCCGGAACGTTGATCGTGCTGACCCACCGCACCGAGGACCAGCCCAACTCGAGTACGGGCTTTCTGTTCATCGACGGCTTCGATGCCGCGCTGCTGAAGGCACGCGAGCTCGCCGGCGACGGCGGGGTCTCCCTCGGTGGCGGTGCCCACCTGATCCGCCAGGGCCTCACGGCGGGTGTGGTCGACGAGCTCGCGATCTCCACCGCACCCGTCGTGCTGGGAGGCGGGAAGCGGCTGTTCGAGGGATTCGAGCAGGACCTCGACCTCGAGGTGCTTGGCACTTGGAGCTCCCAGTACGCCACCCACGTGCGATACGCCGTCAAGCGCGCCGGGCAGCGGTCCGCCACGCAGTGAGGACCGCCCCCATCGCCGCCACGACGGCGACGCAAAAGGACGACATGCGGGGCTGTCCCTTGACCTCGACGTCAGCGAACTGAGGCGCATCCACAGCGGCGCGCGGATCGCGTTGCCTGAACTCGCAGGTCTGAGCGGCTGGTGGACCTGATTCCGCTGCAACAAGCACTCGCCGGTTTGCTCGTCACATTTGCCGCGTTGATCATTGCTCTTCGACTCCCGAGAGAAGCCTCATGACGGCGACTGATCCGATACATCGACCCGTCGGACGCTCGGCGGTTTGGCTCCCGCGTGATGTCGTTCGTCGGTCGACATCCGGTGCTGTCGTATTTGGTGCTGGCGTTCGCGATCTTCTGGGTCAGCTGGCTGCCGGTGCTGCCCTTCGCCGCGCCGCCCGCCCATTCAGCGCCGTAGGGGCGATCTTCGGCTTGGCGCTGCCGGCGTTCCTCGTGACTGCCGCCACGAATGGCCGAGCGGGGGTTCGTGATCTGCTGCGTCGCACGTTGCGGTGGCGAGTCGGTGTCGGCTGGTATCTGCTCGCGATCCTCGCGATTCCAGTCGGGGCACTGCTCCTCGCGCCCTTGTTTCTCGGCGCGGCGCCGCTCGAACGATTGCCGGAAAACTGGACCCTGCTGTTGACCGAGTTTCTTCCACAGCTGCTGTTGGCGCTTGTGACGGTGCAGTTCTTCGAGGAGCTCGGTTGGGCAGGGTTTGTGCAGCACAGACTTCAACCGCGCCGCGGAGCCTTGAAGGCCTCGCTGTTAGTTGCGCTGGCCTTCGCATACCTGCACCTGCCCACTTATCTGAATGCTCCAGTGTCTGCAGAGAGCGCCCTCCGCGACTTGTCGGTCATGGTGATCGTGATGCCGTTCGCAATCTGTTTCCGGATCCTGATCACCTTCGCCTACAACCGCACAGGCTTCAGCGTCCTCATCGCCGCCATCACCCACACCTCCTTCAACGAAGCATCCGAAAATCATCGCACCGAACGTGCCAGGACCACTGGCCCAGGTTCTCGCGTTCGCCTCAGTCGGACTGTTGGCACTTCTCGCCGCGGTGATCAGCAAAGGCACGCTGGCTTACAACCGCGATCACAGTCCGGCTGCGCACCAGGTTGCCTGAAAGCGACACCCGCTCGCCGCTCAACCCGCGCGCCCTACGGGCCTAGACCTCTGCCTAGGCGAGCGGGGTCACGGACGTGTGGCCGTCCTTGCACAGCGCTAACCGCCGACAGGCGCGACCGGTCGGTCTGGCCTCATACGCCAACCCACGAGAGAGGCGCACCGACGCGCGAAACCGAGAACAACCAAACTGGGACTCTGGATGACCATCTGCGGCTCGGCGCCGGCTGCGCGGCAGCCGACCGGCCGCGAACCTCAGGGCTCTGTCCGCACTGGCGCCGCAGCTGTCTGGATGGGAACCACGACCAGGTCGACCTCGAGGTGTCATTGAAAGACATCGAGGGACGATCCGCAGCATCATGATCATGGCTTGCGAGGGACCCCGGGCACGAGGGGCGGAGGATGGTCGTCTTCTGTGGTTGGGTCCCTAGGCTTGGCGGCATGCAGACAGAGATCAGTTCGGGCCCCGCATTTCGCCTTCGGTGAGATCACCCTGCCCCCCGGCAGCAATGTTCGGGTGGAGGCCGGTGCAATGGCGATGACCCGCGGCGACGTCGCGATGACCACATCCACGCGAGGAGGTCTCCTTAAAGGGTTGCGACGCTCATTGGGCGGTGAAAGCTTCTTCGTCAACGACTTCACCTCACAGGCGGGCGGCCTGGTAGCGGTGGCTGCGCCGCTGCCCGGTGACATGACGCACATCCCTCTCACGGGTGGAACGCTCCTGGTGCAGTCCGGGTCCTGGCTGGCGTCCGATCCCACCGTCGAGGTCGACTCGGCCTGGGGCGGCAGCAAGTCGTTCTTCAGCGGCGAGGGCCTCCTGCTGCTGCGCTGCAGCGGGCATGGGGACCTCCTGATCGCCAGCTACGGCGCGATCCGCGGCTACACCCTCAATGAGGGTGAGACGATGACGCTCGACACCGGCCACGTGGTGGCCTTCGACGACACAATCGGTTACGCCGTTCGTAAATCGGGGGGCTGGAAGTCGACACTGCTGGGTGGAGAAGGGCTGGTGACGGACTTCACCGGACCCGGGCGGCTGTGGTTGCAGACGCGGAACAGCAGCGAACTGGTCAACTGGCTGGCCGCACGGATACCTTCCCAGCACAACTCCTCGTCCTAGATCGCCTCAGGCGGCTGGCCGGCTCGGAAGCTCGAACTCCCCAGGTGTCGTTGGCGGGGGTTGGAGGGGCTGAATTGCCGATTCTGAGCGTGAAACGGTTGGCGGACGTTGGTCGTGAACGACCTCTAGCGAACCTCCTGCGGAATCGCGTCTACCAAGCGGCCGCTGGGCTCCCCTCGACGCTACCGCTGGGCCTCCTGGAGGGCCGACGAATCACCGGTTGTCCGGCAGCTGATCCGCTTCCAGGTGTGACAACGTTCCCGCGGAAAGGTCTCCCGCTGGCCGGTGGCTAACCGGCTCGACGTGTCGAGATGGTGCATCGTGACCGTGGGCGCGGAATCCTGGCTCACGGCTGTTTGGGTGTCGCCAGGGCGTCGGCCGGGTCGTGGGTGGCGGCCCAGCTGGCGAGGAGTTTCAGGCCGTCATCGTCGGTGGAGCCTGTTCCGGCGCTGAAGGCGGTTAGGGCCAGGCCAGGGTCGGCGGGCAGTTCCATGACTTCGTAGGACAGGTGCAGATCACCGACGACCGGGTGGTGGATGTGTTTGAGCCCGGTGCGGTGCAGGCGGACGTCGTGGGCGGCCCAGCGGACGCGGAAGTCATCGCTGCGGGTGCACAGCTCCCCGACCAGGTCGGTCAGTGCCTTGTCGTAGGGGTCGCGGCCGGCTTCGGCGCGCAGGATGGCGACGGTCTGATCGGCGGTTGCTTTCCAGTCGAGCCAGAAGTCGCGAGCGTGGGAATCAAGGAAGTTGAACCGGGCATGGTTCGTCGGTCGGCCGGCGGACCCCGAAGGATCGGCGAACATCGGCGCGAACAGCGCCCGGGCGAGGCGGTTGGCGGCGATGACGTCGAGACGCCCGTTGTTGACCAGCGCCGGAACTTCGGTCATCCCGTCGAGGATGCGTGCCACGTTGGGCCGGATTTGCTGGGCGGGCGGCGTGCGGCGGCGGGTGGTGCGGGCGGCGCGGCGGGCGGTACGGGCGAGTTCGGCCAGGTGCGCCCGCTCCGCCTCGTCCAACTGCAATGCCTGAGCCAGGGCGTCGAGCACGCTATCGGAGACACCGGCCAGGTTGCCCCGTTCGAGTTGGGCGTAGTACTCGACGCTGACGCCGGCCAGGTCGGCGACCTCGCTGCGGCGCAGTCCCGGTACCCGCCGGTTGCGGTTGTAGCTGTGCAGACCGGCCTGCTCAGGGGTGATCTTGGCGCGACGGGAGCTGAGGAATGCCTTGACCTCGTCACGGTTGTCCACCCGTCCAGGCTAGGCCGGAATTCCAGGACGAGGGGTGGGCTGCCAATACACCTGCCAGCAGCAACTTCTCCGCGCCGTCGGCAGCCGGTTATCTGGTATTGCCGCTGCAGACCGGAAGCGTGCAAGATCCAGGTGACCGGCCCATGACGCGGGGTTTCGGCTCGTGATAATGCCAAGGAGTACCTGATGAAGCATGTATCGCTGGGCGGGCTTGATGTCTCCCGCATCGGTCTCGGAGCCATGACCATGGCCGGCGTCTACACCACCGGCGGGGGGCTCGATGACACCGAGTCGATCCGCACCATCCACCGGGCGCTGGACCTCGGGGTCACCCACATCGACACCGCCGAGGTCTACGGCCCCTTCCACAGCGAGGAAATTGTCGGCAAGGCCATCAAGGGCCGGCGTGATGACGTCGTCGTGGCGACGAAGTTCGGTCTCGTCTCCCACTCCGGCGGCGGCCCCGGTGTCGTCGACAGCGGCGCCGACAATGTGAAGGCCGCGGTCGAAGGCTCGCTCAAGCGGCTCGGCACCGACCACATCGACCTCTACTGCCAGCACCGCGTCGACCCGAACACGCCCATCGAAGAGACGGTCGGCGCGCTGGCCGAGCTGGTCGCCGAAGGCAAGGTACGCCAGATCGGACTGTCCGAGGCCGGTGCCGAGACGATCCGCCGGGCGCACGCCGTGCATCCGGTGGCCGCGCTGCAGACCGAATACTCTCTCTGGACGCGCGACGTCGAGGTCGAAATCCTGCCGCTGCTGCGCGAGCTAGGGATTGGGTTCGTTCCGTACTCTCCGCTCGGCCATGGCCTGCTGACCGGGCGGATCCGCACCGTGGACGACTTCGCTGATGACGACTGGCGCAAGACCAACCCACGGTTCACCGGCGAGAACTTCCAGCGCAACCTGCGCATCGTCGACGAAGTGCAGGCCATCGGAGCCGAGATCGGAGCCACGCCGGCACAGACCGCGCTGGCGTGGCTGCTGACCCGCGGCGACGACATCGCTCCCATCCCCGGAACCCGGCGGGTTTCCCGCGTCGAGGAAAACACCGCTGCCGACGGCATCGAACTCACCGCCGCCCAGCTCGACCGCTTGAACCACCTAACGCCGGCCTCGGGCGAGCGCCATGACGAGGAGAACATGGCCCGCATCGACCGCTGACCGCCGGTTTTTCGGCCGCCGTCGTCAACTGGACCCGCTCGTGATGCGGCGCTCTACCTCGGGGCGAGTTCGCCGAACCGGTATGCGGCAGTGACTCCGCCGTCCATGAGGAAGTCACTGCCAGTGATGAACCCGCCGTGTGCCCCCATCAGAAGCGCACCCACGGTCCCGACCTCGTCCGGCGTTCCGGCCCGGCCAGCCGGGCACAACTCGATCATGCGCCGGTAGCCCTCTCCCCTTGGCCCGGTCAGTTCGTCCTTCGCCAGCGGGGTAATAATGATGCCGGGACTGATCGTGTTGACCCGCGCACCGCGCTTGCCCCACCGCACCGCCTCGGCCATCACTCGCAGCGCATTGCCCCGCTTGGACAGCTGGTAGGCGTGCAGTGAGTCCGTCACCTCGTCTGGCTGCAGCATCGGCAAGTCGACGAGCTCCTCTGTGGGCGTCATTGCGAGTGCTCGGTCCTGCTCCGCCGTCAAGGCGGGTAGCCGGTGCCCCGACTGCGAGGCGATCACGACACCGGCGCCACCTGCAGCGATGACGCTCCCGAACTCCTCGAGCACGAGCGCAGTGCCGTACAAGTCGACGGCGAGGATGGTCGCCGGCGATGCCTGGCTGGGGGAGACGCCGGCAGCGTGAATCACGCCGGTGATGTCGCCGAGTGCCGTTGCGGTCTCGACCAGGGCGTGCACCGACGCGCGAGACGACACGTCGACGGTCGTCGTGCTGACCTCGAAGCCGGCGTTGCCCAAAACCTCGGCCGCCGCATCGGCGTTCGCCTGGTGCAGATCGGCCAGCACGACATGCTTACCTGCGCTCACCCGCCGCGCGATCGCCTGGCCAATCGACCCGGCCCCAATGACGACAATGACGTGACTCATGACGATCCCTCTCTCAGCCCGTCAGCAAGACTCTGAGTCGGACACTCCGGTACAGGTAGTACAGCAGCGAAGTACGGCAGGTGCTCGGGTTTGAGCTTGCCGAAATCGCGGTGCTCCTGCCCACGTTCCAAGCGCCTCACTGGACCGTCCTGTTCCAGCCGCCTGGCGAAGCCCGTCGGCCGGAGGAAGAGCTGCTGAACAATTTGGCATCAGGCGGCATCTGGAGCGGATCTCCTGCGGAATCCCTGCGAAATCCTGGCCCGATTGAGCCTCCCCAAGAAGCGCGAAACCCCCGGATCCACGCCTGATCCAGGGGTTTCGGCGAGCGATCTGGATCAGACGTCGTAGTAGAGCTCGAAGTGCTACCGCTCAGTTGGTAGCCATTGATCACCGGTGACACATCGACCTGACTAGGCCGTTTGCCACCTGGCTCCGTTGAGCACCGTTGATAGCCGTGGACAGTCCTGCGGACTTTCTGCGGACTAGACCAAGATCAATTAGCGGCCCCGGCCAGCGTTGCAGCGCCAACCGGGCCCGAGAGCGAATGGAGCGCCCTCAATGCCCATCATCCCCCTGGCCAGCGCGCCAGTCACCAACACCAACCAGCTCAGAGTCGAGCTGGTTCGAGCTATCGAGACGTCGGACGCGGTCATGATTATCTGGCCAGCCGCCCGACCGTCTGCAACCCGCAGAGGTGGCCACCGCGTTGGCCGTCGTCGCCGTCATGGATGAGGCGATGATGGCGCTCAGGGCCGCCGAGCTGTAAGTCCCAGTGCTTCCCGAACCGTCACGCAGCGCACGCGACAGGCCCCATTGCGCTCGCGATGGGGCTCATAAGTGTCCCTCCCTCGCCCTGTTCTTCACCGTGGATATAGAAGTGCCTAGGGGTGGTCCCAACCAGGATCACCATCAGCGCCATCCTGACCGTGATCATGACCCTTGAGAAGCAAAAGAGCCGTCCAACCGGACGGCTCTTTTCGCGTTTATCGGTTTACGGCTCTTCGCCAGGCGGCGGGTTGACCAGGAAGCCGGTGTGACCGTTGCAGGCGTCGCCGGGGTGCGCTCCCTCCAGGGCGAGCTGGTCACGAACTTCCTTTGGGATCTGGCCCCAGTTCTGCGGCGGTGCGCCGGGACCGGAAGGTGTGCCCTCTTCGCCGTCCTCCAGGCCGGAGAAGACGCAGATGGAGTTCGCGTGGGCCGGACCTTGGGTGTCCTCGCCAGTGCCGGTCTTCTCTCCGGCCTGCGCCGAGCCGACGCCAGCGCCGAGCAGGAGCAGGGTGGCGGCGGTGGTGCCCAGTACTGTTCTGAGTCGCATGTGTTCCCCCCATGGGTTGGTTAGGTTCTCCGCAATCTAGCGGAGAACGAGAGCGCCCACGGGAAAAATGCTTACTTCAAGTGTCTTCGGTGCCAGACGGGTCTTAGTCCGGTACTTGATTGACTCCCTAATTCTCTATTAAGCCTGTAGGCTTTGTAGAGAGGCGGCCACCTTTCCGGAAGGCTGCCCACGTCAGTGACCACGCTTCTTGATCAGCTCCGCCAGCGGCGCGACACCGCCCGCCAGTCCGCGGAGCAGATCCTCACCCGCGCCGCCGACGAGCAGCGCGACCTGACCGCCGACGAGCTGGCCGAGCACCGCCAGCATGTGACCGCTGAACGCGAGGCCGCCGACGAGGCCGACCGGATACGCGACGAGCAGATCGCCGAACTGCGCGCCACCGCAGCCCGGCGCACCGGCCCACCCGCACCGCGCGGCCCGGTGCTGACCCGCGAGAGCAGAACGTCGAGGACTGGGCCCGCACCCGCAGCCTGATCCCCGACGACCAGCCACTGTCTTTCGGCCGCTACCTCAAGGGCTTGGCCACCGGCAACTGGGACGGCGCCGAGCACGAACGCGCCCTGTCCGAGGGCACCGCGACCGCCGGCGGCCACCTTGTCCCGACCCCCCTGTCGGCCCGGGTGATCGACCTGGCCCGCAATCAGACCCGGGTGTTTCAGGCCGGCGCCATCACCGTCCCGATGACCGCCCAGACGTTGAAGCTGGCCCGGTTGACCGGTGAGGGCAGCCCGGCGTGGAAGGCCGAAAACGCGACGATCACCGCCGCCGACATGACGTTCGACTCCGTGACCTTCACCGCCCGCACACTGGTCCGGCTCGTCACGCTGAGCGTGGAGCTGTTCGAAGATGCCGACCCATCATCGGAGGATGTGATCGCTCGCAGTTTCGCCTCCCAGCTGGCGCTCGAACTGGACCGGGTCGCGTTGCGCGGATCAGGCACCACGCCGGAGCCCCGGGGGGTATTGAACACGTCGGGCATCACCACCACGACGCACGGCGCGAACGGTGCAAACATCACCAACTACGACTGGTTCGTCGACGCCGCCGGCGCGGTGCTGGCCAACAACTTCGATCCGAACGCGCACATCGTGGCGCCCCGGACAGTGACCTCGCTGGCAAAGCTGAAAGAGGCGACCACCAACGCCTACATGGCGCCGCCCATCTCGCTACTGCCCCGGCTGCCAACCAAGCAGATCCCGATCAACCTCACGGTCGGCACGAGCACCGACGCAAGCGAGATCTACACGGCCAATGGGATCAACTCATGATCGGCATCCGTACCTCGTTCTCGCTGCAGTTCCTCCGGGAGCGGTTCCTGGCTGACAACCTGCAATACGCCTTCCTGGCCTACCTGCGGGCCGATGTGCAGCTTGCCCAGCCGGCCGCGTTCACCGTCGACACAGGAGTCCGCGCATGACCGACAAGCCGCCGGCCGAGAAGGCCGCCACCTGGGAACGCCCGATCGGGTCCGATCCACGCGACGACCTCACACCGCCGCCGGCAGACGCCGACGTCGTCGGCGAGGACACCTTCATCGCCCGACCTGATCTTGGTGTAGACACGTTCACCCTGGTCGCCAAGGGTGACCAGGTGCCCGCAGGGCTGGAGCGCAACAAGCGCAGCCCGGCCCCCCGTAAGGGCTGACCCGTGTGGCCGTTCCGCAAACGGGAGGACCGCTCCCTCACCCTCGACCAGCTGCTCGCCGAGGACCAGCCGAACACTGCTAGCGGCGCGACGGTCACCACCGATACCGCGCAAAGGCTTTCGGCGGTCTGGGCCTGTATCCGGCTGCTCACCGACGTGGTCTCAACCATGCCCTGCCACGCCTACACCGCCGGGTCGCCTGACCCGGTCGACCCGGCGCCGATCATGCTCCGCTCACCTGCGGCCGGTGTCCCGTTCCACGACTGGATCGCCCAGGTCCTCCGCTCGCTGCTGCTCACCGGCAACGCGTGGGGCATCATCACCGCCCGCATCGGGCCAGGGCTGCGACCCTCCCAGATCGAGCTGATCGCCCCGCACCGTGTCACCGTCAACGTGGCCGGCGACGGCACTGTGACCTACCGGCTCGACGGCCGCGAGGTCGACCGAGACGACCTGTGGCACCTCCGCGCCTACCCGACCCCCGGGGCGCTGCTCGGCCTGTCCCCGATCGCCTACGCCGCCGAAACCATCGGCGTCGGCCTGGCCGCCCAGGCCTACGGCGCGCAGTACTTCCGCGACTCCAGCACCCCCACCGGCTACCTCACCGGCGACCAGCTACTCACCACATCGCAGGCCGAGGAGGTGCTCGCCCGCTGGGAGGTCCGGCACAAACACCGCCGCGCCACCGCCGTACTCGGCAAGGGCCTGGAGTTCAAACAGATCATGGTGCCGCCCGAGGAATCCCAATTCTCGACACCGCCCGGCTCACCGTCCAGCAGGTCTGCCGCATCTACGGCGTCCCACCCGAAATGATCGCCGCCGACTCCGGCAACTCCCTCACCTACGCCAACGTCGAACAGCGCGACCTATCCCTGCTCAAGTACGCCATCGGCCCCTGGCTGGTCCGCCTAGAGTCCGCGCTCACCGACCTGGTCCCACGCGGCCACTACGTCAAATTCAACGCCGGCGGTCTGCTCCGTACCGACCTCAAAACCCGGTACGAAAGTTACAAGCTCGCCCTAGAAGGTGGATGGCTGACCATCGCGGAAATACGGGAGCTGGAGGACCGCGGACCCTTGCCCGTCGCCCAGGCACGCCCCCAGCTCGGAGCCGTCGCATGATCATCACCCGCGCCTACGACGCCGAGCTGGAGGTCCGCGAGGACCAGCGCCAGATCGTCGGTATCGCCGTCCCCTACGGTGTCCAGATCCGAGTCGGCCGCTACCTGGAGACCTTCCGCCCCGGCGCGTTCGCCGACCACGCCCCCGCACCGCTCACCGCCACCCATCCACGGAGCCAATCCGAACTACCTATCGGGGTCAGCGTCGAACTCCGCGACGAGGCGGACGGCCTGCACGGAGTGTGGAAGATCAGCAAAACCTCCCTCGGTGACGAGCTGCTGGAACTCATCAGAGATGGCGCGGTCAGCGGCCTGTCGATCGGCTTTATCCCGGTCACCGATCGCTGGTCAGCAGACCGCAGCCAGGTTGAGCGCGTGCGCGCCGCGCTCGACCACGTCGCAATCGTCAGGGTCCCGGCCTACCCCTCACGAGCTGCGCCGCTTCCCGCTCGGTGACTGGGTTGCGTTCGCGTGCTCGATGGTGGCGGTCGGCAACCAGGGCATCCGCAGTACGTCCGCGGAGTGGCAGTCCGAGGGATACCGCGCGGACATGGAGCGAGTCGCCAGACGAAGCCGCCGTCGCAACACCGTGACAGACGAGCTGCTGCGCGATGTCGCCCGGGTTTACCGGGCGAACGCCAACTCGACCCCGGTTGAGGTGGTCAGAGAGACGTTCGGGGTCGCTTACGGCACCGCAGCGAGATACATCAGACTGGCGCGCGATCGCGGCTTCCTCCCCAAGACATCGCCCGGAAAGGTTACGGCCGATGGCTAACATCGCCAAACGCCCCGATGGCCGATGGCGGGCCCGCTACCGAGACCCTTCAGGCAAGGAACACGCCGGTCACTTCCCCCGGAAGGTCGACGCTCAAAAGTGGCTGGACAGAGAGACCGCGAAGCTGCAAACCGGCACATGGGTTGAACCCAAGTCGTCCAAGATCACCGTCGCCGAATGGTGCCAAACCTGGCTAGCCGGCTACGGCACGCGGAAGCACTCCACCGTAAGAGGTTCACCTCGCCAAGATCATGGAAGCGTTCGGGTCGCGTCGGCTCGACTCCCTGCGACCCTCGGACATCAAGTCATGACGGTGCAACTTCAGGTTGAGCACGCCGACAGCTACGTCTACGCCTTGCATGCTCGGCTCGCGCAGATCCTCTCCGATGCCGTCCATGACGGTGTTCTTGCTCGCTCGCCGGCATCCCGACGCACCTCTCCCCGTACCGGCTCACAGCGACCCTACGTGGCCTCAACGGAACAGATCTGGGGACTACATGACGCGATGGGGGAGCGGTACCGGGCGGGGCTTTTGCTGGCCGCTTTCGCCGGTCTGCGGCTCGCCGAGGTCTGCGGGCTGAAGGTCGCCGACATCGATTTCATGCGCGGCGTGGTCTCCCCGGTTCGGCAGCATCCGGACGATGCACTCAAGACAGAGTGCTCCCGGACGCCGATCCCGATTCCGGACAGCCTGGCACTTACTCTGTCGGTCCATGTCGCGGTCTACTCGGATTACTGGCTGCTCGCGGACGAGTGGGGTCACCAGCTCGGACCGTGGCAGTTACAGCGTGCCTTCCGGGCAGCACGGGCGAAGGTGCCCGGCCTGCCGGTGGGGTTCCGCTTCCACGACCTCCGGCACTACTACGCCTCGCTGCTGATCGCCTCCGGCCTGGACGTGAAGGTAGTCCAAACCCGACTCCGGCATGCCTCAGCCAAGACCACGTTGGACACCTACGGCCATCTCTGGCCCGACTCCGATGACAGTACTCGCGCCGCCATCGATGCGGTGATGACGGCACGGAGCGGAAATTCTGCGGACTTTTTGCGGACTGAGGCGGGAGCTGGAAAGCATTTCCCCTAGTCAGCGCGGGTTTCGAGGCTATACGTCGTAGTAGAGCTCGAACTCCCCGGGCGTCGTTGGTGGTCGTTGTAAGGGACTGAAATTGCCGGTTATGAGCGTAAAACGGTGTTGGTGGACGTTGGTCGTGAACGACCTCTAACGAATCTCCTGCGGAATCCCTGCGGAATCGCGCCTATAGGTATCGCCCGCGCAGAACGAACGGACATAGCCGGATTGCGGGTTTGTTCCTGAAGTTCAGCAGGTGACAGACCAATGGGTTCCGATCATGGGGGTCTGTCGCGCTCTGCTCGCGGCTGATGAGAACACCGGGCCAGCGTGGACGGCAGCGGCCTGGCCGGCTGGCGAGGTGTTGAACTCATGGCTTTCGACTTGAAACGGTCAGACCCATAGCCAAACTAAGCGAAGGGCCAGCTGCACCCGGCTGGGCTTGACTCCATACAGCTTGAATCTCTGTCAGTCGTCCGTTAGTGGCACCCTCATTGGGCCTTTCAAAGGACAGGCTATACGGGACGTGAGTCACCAACGGTGCCCTAGCTTTCCCCTTGACGCCATCACTGGGCGTTCTGGTGGCTACGAATCACGGTGTCTACCTGACGGGACCCCGTGAATTGGTCCGGGCTTTGTGAGAGTCGGTTATTGGTGGGTGCAGGCCTCAGCGTAGCGAGCCGGTGCTTGGTAGCCGAGGGCTGAATGCCTGCGGTGGTGGTTGTATTCGATCTTCCAGTCGCTGATCACGACCCGGGTGTGGGCGAGTGACCAGAACAGGTGGAGGTTGAGGCATTCGTCGCGGAGCCGGCCGTTGAAGGATTCGATGTAGCCGTTCCGCCAGGGCTGGCCGGGTGGGATGAACGCCAGCC
>DATFQP010000261.1:0-3468 GCA_035264145.1 Propionibacteriaceae bacterium | reverse complement strand
ACCGCCGAACCCGCGCCTGCAGTGTCGCGACCGCCGCCTACGTCAGCCAAGACTGCCCAGCAGGTCGGCGCAGGCCTGCTCGCAACGGCGGCAGGCTTCGGCGCAGATACGGCAGTGCTCATGCATGTCGGCGTGGGCCTCGCATTCTGTGGCGCAGCTTGCGCAGGCGAGACGGCAAGCCTCCAGAATGGCCCTGGTGATGTTGGCGTCATAGCCGGTGTGCCGGGACAGCACCGCGCCGGTAGTGGTGCAGATGTCGGCGCAATCCAGGTTGGTCCGGATGCACTTCGTCAGCTCGGCAACCATGTCCTCGCTGAGGCAGGCGTCGGCACACGCGGTACAGGTTTCGCCGCACGCGAAGCAGGCATGGATACAGTCAGCCAGCTTCTGTCGATCAACGTTGCCAAGATCCTTCGGATAGGCATCCAACATTGCCGTCACGTGTGACATGGGTATCGCTCCCCTCGCTCGCTGATGGGAACCGCCGGTCGGCGCTCCCTCAAGTGTGTGCCCGGCGCGCCCTCCCGGCGACCGATTGGTTGACGGCTCTCGTTCGCGCATGGGCGGGCTGGCGCCCGCTGACTCATTCCTACCGCCGGCGCGCCGAGGCCGAGCAGCCGGGTGTGCCTGTCTCCCCCGTCAGCGCGAGGCGAGGGGTCGGGACGTGCGTACGGATGCGACGAGATCATGATGGCCGTGCTGTCCACGGCGGATTCGGCTTCGTCGTCGATGAGCGATTGGTGGGTGGTGGCCTTGACGACACCATCAACACTGTTGATCGACTGCTACCAGGGCTGACCATCGAGCACTTCACCCGGCAAACGGCCGGCTCCGCAACGGCGGCCCCGTCGTTCATTCACTGCGGCATCCAGGGCCTGAGCCACCAGTCCTTGATCAGGCCGCGCGCTGAAAGGGATCATTCGACACGATTCGGCCAGCCGGACCCTCTGCCCGCGCCTCGGCTAATCAACCCCTTCTCCGGACCGATCTGCGAAGGGCCCCGCATTCGCGATTGGCGTCTGTGTTCGACCCCTTAAGACCTACGGTGGGCCTGGTAGAGCGGCTGAGGCTTGGCGACGCCTTTGAGGTCGACCGCTCCCAGCGGGTCGAACCGCACCTGCGGGTCGCCGGAGCGCTGACCCGGTCGCCGAGCTGGGTGCCGAGCTCGATCAGCTGAGCTCGTCGGGCGGCACGTCGCGGCGGACGCCACCGGCTTCAAAATGAGCAAAGATTCGTGCCCACAGGCCTGCGCGGCGGTCGGCTGGCCGTCACCCGCCTGGCTGAGATCAATGAGCGTCATCGCGAGTCCCCAGCGGTCGCCAACATAGGCATGCAGCTCGAGCGCTTCCAATAGATACTTCCGGGCCTCCGCATAGCGCTGCAGCTTCAAGTAGGCGACGCCGATGCGGCTAGAAGTCTGGGGAGCACGAGCTGGCTTCCGCACTCGGTCGCTGCGAGGACAAAGGTCGACAGGACCCGGCGGTGGGCGTGTTGAGACCTATGACGACGTACCCATGCATCGGTGGCTCGTTTTCAAGGCCGCGCGCCGGATCTGTCGACGAGCTCGGCAGGCAGCAGGTCTCGATGGGCCTCGAACAGCTCCTCGGTCATCGCGCGAGCCTGCTCGAGGGTGCACATCGCCGCGGTCAGCGGGTCCACCGCAACGGCGTGGTGGACGTTGTCCCGGTCGCCTGTGAGCGCAGCTTGCACAGCCAGGGTCTGGACGCCGATGTTGGTGCGGTTGAGCGCTGCGAGCTGGAGCGGTAGCGCACCGACCGCGGTGGGCTGGACGCCGTTGTGGTCGATCAGGCACGGGACCTCGACGCAGGCTTCGGGCGGCAGGTTGCTGATCAGCCCGGTGGCGTTGGGGACGTTGCCATACACCACGGCCGGGGTGCCCGTCACCACGGCGTTGACGATGCTCGCGCCGTACTCGACCGAGGACTCCAGCTTCGCCGACAGCTTCGCCAGCTGGCTGTCCAAATCACCCTGATCGTCGTGCGCCGCACAAATCTGGTAGTAATCCCACCGCTCCGGCAGGTAGGCCTCGACCAGCTGCGGGTTCTTCCGGAAGTACGGCAGGTACTCCGAGGCGTGGTGGCTGGACTCGGTCTCGAAGTAGCCGAAGTGGTTCATTAGCGTGGTTCGGACCTGCTCGTTGCCGCTCTCGTACGTGCTGGCCGCCGGGGCAGCCTCACTGTGGTCTCCGTCGTCGTCGAGCAGGTCCGCGGCGGCCCGGCCGACGACGTGCCGCTCGGTCATCACCTCCCGCAGCCGTGGGTAGAGATCCTCGCCGCCGCGACGGAAGGTCAGTACCCACGCCTGGTGGTTGATTCCGGCGCAGACGTAGCTCACCTCCTCGTACGGGACGCCCAGTGTGCGGGCCAGCATCCTCGTGGTCCCTTGCACGCTGTGACACAGGCCGACGGTCTTCAGACCGAGGGCGTTCAAGTACCCGGTGGCCATGGCCATCGGGTTCGCGTAGTTGATGAACAGCGCGTCGGGGCAGACGTCGAGTGCGTCCGCGGCAATGGCCCGGTAGGCGGGGACCGTGCGGAGGAACCGGAACACCCCGCCCGGACCGACGGTGTCGCCGACGGTCTGGTCGACGCCGTAGCGCCGGGGGATCTCCACGTCCCATCGGTATGACTCGACCCCGCCCACCTGGAAGGTGATGATCACGAAGTCGGCACCGGTCAGCGCGGCCCGCCGGTCGGTGGTCTCAACAACCCGGGTGTCGAAGCCGTGGTGCGCCACCAGCTTGCGGGTGGCATCCGCGACAGGGGCGAGCTTGTCGGGTTTGACGTCCATTAGGCACAACTCGGCGTTGCGCAGTGCCGGGAAGCTGAGCAGGTCGCCGATGAGCCGGAACGGGAAGACGAAGCCACCGGCGCCGATGATGGCGATCTTTGTCGTCGAGGTCATGGTGGCAGCCTACGGAGCGGGGACAGCTGAGGGCATCGGCTCCGCTGGCGCATCTTCCGAGATCTTCAAGTCCGCTCAACGCCAATCCCGCGCCCGACCCGTCGCCTGCCGGGCGATCAGCTGGGCATGTTCGAGCTGAGCCGGGTCGCAGAGCCCAACCCCACGCGCAACGATCAAGGCTCGGGACTGGCAGGCCGATGCCGCCTCATCCGGGCAGGCACACCCCATCCACGTGTCACTGAGGCAGGTGAGTGCTCATGAGCCGCGCGCATGAAACCGCCACTTACACCGATAATCGGACAGACCCCGACTCTCTTATAACGAGGCGGCTCGCTAAACGGTTCTCGTAAGTCTGCCGCCATGTTTGGCCTCGGCCGCTCGCGGAGAACGTCTGGTGGGGTCTGGTCTGGTGGCTGGCGGGACGGGGATGCGGTGGATGCGCGCTGAGAATGTCCGCCCGTCGCCGCCCATCATGCCGAAAGGGGCCGGGCCTCGGTGGGCCCGGCCGTGTTGCGGACAGTTAGATGGTGAGGTCGTGGCGGG
>DATFQP010000260.1:0-9847 GCA_035264145.1 Propionibacteriaceae bacterium | reverse complement strand
CACCGGGCGGCCGAGGCGCCGGTGCCGGTCAGCCAGTACAGCGTGAGGTTGTTGACGATGCGGTCCCGGGTGAGAGTGCCCACGGGCTCGCCGTCGAGAAAGGCGCGGGAGATCTTGTAGTAGCTGTCCGTGTCGTGGTCGAGCAACCAGGCCGCCAGCCCGACGGGTGAATCCAGCAGGGCGTAGCCTATCGTCTGCGGCCGGGTAGACTGCTCCAGGAAGTAGCCGAAGCCGTCCGTCGTGAACGTATTGATCTCGTCGAGGGCCGCGCGTTCCTCCTCGGAGTCCCCCGGCGGCGGGGTGGCGGCGCCCAGCGTCGTCACGAGCAAGTTCATGTGGATGCCGACCAGCCCTTCGGGTGCCAGGCGGCCCATCACATCTGTAACGATGGCGCCCAGGTCGCCGCCCTGGGCGACGTAGCGGGCATAGCTGAGGCGGTGCATCAGCTCCGCCCATGCGCGGGCGGTGCGGCCGGACTCCCAGCCGAGCTCGGCCGGCTCACCGGAGAACCCGTAGCCGGGCAGAGACGGCAGCACGAGGTGGAATGCGTCCTCGGCGGCGCCGCCGTGAGCGGTCGGGTCGGTCAGCGGGCCGACGGTCTCCAGCAGCTCGATTACCGAGCCGGGCCAGCCGTGCGTCATGATCAGCGGCAACGCGTTCTCATGCCGCGACCTGACGTGGATGAAGTGCATAGCGACGCCGTCGATCTCGGTTGTAAACTGCGGGACCGCGTTGAGCTTCGCCTCGGCTTTCCGCCAGTCGTAGTCGGTTGTCCAGTAGCGGGCGAGCTCCTGCAGCGTCGCCAGCTGCACGCCCTGCGACCGATCTTCTACGAGCTCCTTGCTGGGCCAGCGCGTCGCCCCAATCCGGCGTCGCAGCTCGGCGAGCTCCTCTTCGGGAATCTCGACCCGGAAAGTACGGATTTCGGTGACGGTCTCGGTGGCAGCACCCATGACGATCTCCGTTCCGGAAGGCGGCGGCGACGGTCGACATCCTGTCTGGTCGGGGAATTTTTCACGCTACCCCGCCGGCGGGGGCATAGCAACGCATGGCAACAGATCGAAGCCAGGCCGCTCAGCACTGGTCGTCACATCTCCCTCGCGCCCGTCTCTAGCTCCCAATCTCGGACGAACTCTCGTGCTCCATGACGAGGGGCAAGCGGTTGAACATCTTCCGCGCTCTCGAGAACGGTGTCCGATTGGTACGGCCCAGCCGACGTGGCACTCCATCGCAAGCGATCACCAAGGCCGGCTGCTCGGCCACAAGAGCGACTACTTCGGCGACGCTGATCACACCATGAATGTCAACATGCCAACTTCGGGCGGGAGGCCGGCCACAACCCTGGCTCAGTGCCACATTGGGTTGATGCCAAGCTGATCGTTCAAGGAGGTGCCGATGGACATATTTACGCGGGGCTTCAGGGGACGGGGTCGAGACAGTAGCGGGCAACTGCCGCCGGGACAGTACCTCACCAACGACTTCCCAGTTCTTTCGGCGGGACCAACCCCCCGCATACCGCTAGATGCCTGGGCATTCACCATCACCACCGAGCTGGCCGAAAGCCAGCAGTGGAGTTGGGCGGAGCTCATGGCTTTGCCGGCCGAGTCAATAACAGCCAACATCCATTGCGTGACGCGTTGGTCCAAGCTCGATACGGACTGGCGCGGAGTCTCACTCGACACGCTGCTCGCCGACATCGAGACCGAGGCAGACTTCGCGCTCGTCAACAGCTACGGGGGTTACAGCACCAACCTGCCGCTGGAGGATCTGCTCGACGGCAAGGCATGGGTTGCATTTGAGTACGAGGGCGAGGAGCTGGCCCCCGAGCACGGTGGACCCGCTCGGCTGCTGGTCCCCCACCTGTACCTCTGGAAGTCGGCCAAGTGGGTACGCGGCATCGACTTGATGCTGCAGGACTCCCCCGGCTTCTGGGAGCAACTTGGATACCACGACTATGGCGACCCATGGCGCGAGCAGCGATACCAGGGGGATTGAAGGTCCGCCGCGCCTGGCGGCCAGCCTATGTGGTGGAACGGCGCCGTGAGACCGAGACCGCCTCCACGCTGGTTCTCGAGGTACCCGGTTGGCCCGGACATCTGGCTGGGCAGCACGTCGACGTACGCCTGACCGCGCCCGACGGCTACCAGGCCGCCCGCAGCTACTCGCTGGCCGCGCCTACAAATGGCGATCGAATCGAAATCACGGTGCAGCGGGTGCCAGACGGCGAAGTATCGAGCTATCTCGCCGACGAAGCTAGGAACGGTGACACGGTCGAGGTCCGGGGACCGGTCGGCGGTTGGTTCGTGTGGAAGCCAGAAGACAGCGCACCGGTACTGCTGGTGGCGGGCGGGTCTGGCGTGGTACCGCTCATGGCGATGATTCGGTCTCGCGACGGAGTCAGCGCCGCGCCGTTCCGGCTCATATATTCCGTACGCACCCCCCAAGATCGGATCTACGATCATGAACTTCGCAGTCGCGCGACCCAGGGCGGTGGGCTCGACATCACCTTTGTTTACACGCGCACAGCGCCCGCGGGCGAAACGCGTTCGGCCGGGCGGATAACCGCGAAGGATCTCCTCAGGTACGGCTGGCCGCCTGACTTGGCGCCGACCTGCTACGTCTGCGGGCCGACGCCATTCGTCGAGACGGTGGCGGATCTGTTAATTGACCTAGGGCACAACCCGACGCGGATCCGTACAGAAAGGTTCGGGCCGACTGGCCCATGACATGAGGTGACTGGGACATGAATGAGCAAGCGGCGGTTTACGACGGGAACAGCTTGGCCGGTCCACTGTCGGAGGTGTTCGCCGTTGAGCTGACGACCGCGGCTGGCCGATGCCGAAGCTGCGGTACGACCTCCCAAGTGGCAACGTTTCGGGTCTACGGCCCCGGCCCGGGGTTTGTCGGACGCTGCCCGCATTGTGAGGATGTGCTGTTGCGACTGGTGCGTACGCCCGAGGCACTCTGGCTCGACTTCAGTGGGGTATCCGCCTTGCGGATCCCAATGCCAACCGACCCTGCCGCAGAGACCGGCCAAATAAGCTGACCGCTTTTCAAGACCGGAGCGCTCGCGCGGCCCGCTGCCTCCAATCGCCTGAACAGGTCCAGCTCTGTCGTCCTCTCCAGGACCGAAACGACTCACCGCCGCCAGTCAATATGCTGGGGCCAGCACAGGATCCGCGGGAAATTTCCGTGAATCTTGACGAGCTCATTCGTGACGGCTACACAGAGCAGCGCGCACCTGCGGAGCATCTATAACCACTACTGCTCGACCTGATCCCGAAGCGACCGCAGGTGCACTTCTGCGCGGTCGAGCTTCGCCCACCCTGCCGCGTTTCGGTCCAACCAGCTTTGGTCGATGCTCACCTGGTGATCGTCGCATGGCCGCCCGAGATGTCAATGCGGCCGGGCGCCCGGCATCGCGACCTCGGCAAGCTTGATCCGCGTCCAGACGTTCATGTTGACCACGACGCCGACGATCTCAAGGATCTCCTCCAAGCTGAAATTTTCGACGAGCGCGTCGTGAAGCGCTGGAACGCCGCGTCCCGGTCGGTGTGGGCGGAACGGGTGAGCGCCTCGGTATAGCAGAGAGCCGCCTGCTCGGCCTCGGAGTGAAGCTCGGTCTCCCACCACGCCGTCAGGGTGTCGATCTTCGCCCGGGGAATGCCCGCCTCGCGCGCCGCCTCATAGTGCAGGTTGAGGCAGTAGGTGCAGTTGTTGAGTTGGCGAAACTCGCAGCCGCAGGAGCTCGGCGCGGTGGCGGTCGATCCGCAAGTCCGCCGCGTAACCGAACGCATCCGCGCCCATCCGGGCCATGCCGATCAGCACCTCGTTCTCGCTCCCGTCGAGCCGGCGGTTCACTTCAGCGCCCCCGGGGGTTCGTCATGTAACGAACGCAGCATCCAGTTGATATGGGTTCGTAATCAAGACTTCAGCTCGAAGTTCAGTTGCGATAGGCAGGCGTGACCTGCACGCCCCGTGCGTAGTGCCGGCGGTACTCATCTCACGGCTGGTCCGACCGCCGCCTCCCGAGAGCCTGTCGCCGGCCGGCAGCAGAACTACCGCCCCCCGCTTGCTCTTCGAGGATGGCCTGCTTCTTGGCAGCGCGATAAGTGTTCAACTCCAGCCGCCACTCTGCCGCGAGCTCATTTTGACCGATGGCTTCTGCCTCGGCGATATCGGTCAAGAGTTCCTGCTCGAATGCGTCAGCCACAACGCGGAGTTTAAGCCACGTCCTGGAGTTAGGAGCGCCCGCCCACGACCCATACTGCCCGCCGGCGGCATCGACCGCGGTGTGACCAAAAGGGGCTGGCCCTGCCATCCAGAACTGTCCACCTCCGGTTTCCCGGTCGATTTGCAGGATCGCGCAGTCCGTCTGGATCGACCTGCAGAGGGTCATACGCTGTGTTGTCGGCTCGCTGCCCTCGGCTCAGAAGCAGCTTCTTCCACGACGAGGGCGACCGGGGGGTCTGATGAACTTTTGCTCTCCGGCATGGGGATCCCAAGCGCCGTCAGCACATGAAGGCGAACTGAAATCAGTCTCTCATGGACTTGGAATCAGTCACTCGTAGATGTTCAGTCCTTCGACGCATATGGCAGCCAGTTGCTCTGCCGCCGCTCGTAGCTAGTCCGCAGCCAACGGAGAAGCAGACCTCGATCGATCGGTCCCGACATAAGTAGTAGGCCGGCGGCTATCACCTCATGACCGTACGCCGTGGCTGGTGAAGAACTAGGCACCGGCAATGGTGCCAGCACACTCCACCCGGATGTCGTCAGGACTGATTGCAATGGCGTTGAGTTCGTCGATGAGCGGCCTGAGCTCGGAGCGCCTGGCCCGCAGCAGCCCCAAACCAGAGTTGGCTAGGCACGGCAAAAACGACCGGCCTACCGACATCCTTCCCCCAGCGCCTGACCCGGTAGCACAATTTGAGCGTGGCCAAACCATGGAGGTGCCGTCTTCGCTTTCATGCTTGGGAAAGCCGGGGAAACCTGGAAACCCATGAGTACTACGACGTGTGTCGGCGCTGTAACGCATACCGAGACACGCGGCGTCCTTCGTGGAGTCCAGACTCGGGAGATACCGGGCGCGCGAATCCAAACGGATTGCCTTACTACAGCTCAAGGCTCCCAGCTCAGGACGGCGACTGGGGTGTCCCAATGTCCCGTTGGGACTCAGAGTGGCCAGTTTTGGACCGAGTGTCCTAGGACAAGGAGGAGAGAAATAGCAGATGAGTGCAATTCCGTGGCCCGAAATGTCACAGAAGGCGCCGATGAGTGCAGATGTGGCGTTGCGGCCACAGGTTATCGAGGGCGAAGCCGAGGTGGTGCGGTCGGTCCTAAGGGTCCGACGGTCGGCTTGGGAGCGGTACGGCGATGTGGTGCACGTGTCGGTTCCGGCGGTGTGGTGCTACCTGATCGCGGCAATCATCTTGGGAATGTTCACCAGGCCGTGGGGGTTCCTGGGGCCGGTAGTCCTCGCGGGGTATCTGATTCTGTCAGCGGCCTGTGTTTTGGTGTGGAAGGTCTCTCGGCGCCGGGAGCGTGCTTTTTTGGAGTGGGTCGCAGAGAAAGAGGCTCTGTCCGTAGGCGGACAACGGACAGATCGGGCGATGCTGCCGCCGGATAGCCGCTGGCGGCACCAATTAGGGGCGGTTGGTGAACAGACCAGCAGGAACGCTGTCGGCCTCCGGGAGGTCAAAGCCTCGGCCACGAGGATCACCGGCCGATGGCAGCTGCACAGCTCCCGGACACCTGGACGGGCAGCAGCCGCGTCGTGATAGCCGGCACTGTCCGCCATACCTGACTCGAACGCGGCAACAGCGGCCGCCACCTGATCTTCCCGACCATTTTGACGGCGTCGAGCTGGGGTAACTTCGCGGGAGAGGAGGTGAGGTTGATGGAGCATGACCATCTGATCGGTCAGGTGCAACACCGTGCCCGTCTTTTCGTCGCGCGGAGAGGCCGAGGTCGCAGTCCGGGCGACGCTCCAGACACGCGCATGAAACGCTGCTTCCTGCTTACGGACGCCCTCGCGTCGGGCAACCCGTTCGAGGAACTCGTCCAGCCTGAAGCGCTCCCCGGTTCGTCGCTGGTCGATGTCTGATGCGTCTCGGTACTCACCGATGCCCTGAGGTAGTTGGGCGATGAGGTTTTGATACGCGCCCTCGCTGATGCGTTCCTCAAGCTGCTCGAAATCGTTGAGGAGGCCACCACAGGCGCAACCGCGACTCACATCGAACAGCAGCTGCCTGATGAGTTCCGGCCCCTATTTGAGTCGGGAAGCCAGGGCGACACGCGAACGAACTAAAGGCCTATGTAGTCGCAGCGTGTCGACTGAAAAGCGATATGCCGCACCGGGCCGCTACGCGGCAAACCTCAGGGGTGACTGGTGAACAGGGACGGGCTGTCAGCTTCCGGGCTGTCATAACCCCGGCCACGAGGATTCACCCGCCACCGGCAAAGACACAGCTTCCCCACACCTGGACGAGAACCAGCCTCACCGTAATACCGGCCACTATCCGCCATACCCTGATCAGACGCAGCCTCTGCAGCCCGACGTCGCTCCTATCCGCAGTCATGCCCAACCACGCTCGCCACGCAGACGCTCCTCGTAGCGGCGGTCAAGCTCAGCCAGCCGGCGAGCCTCCTCAACAGCCAACTTCCGGTTGCGAAGATCACGCGACATCTGCACCCGAGCCGACAAGCCTTTCTGCCGGGCGGCGAATCCGTCGTCCAGCGGGTCCGACCACTGAGCGGGCCGTCGGCGGCGCATGGGTAGGGTTTCACCTGGAGCCGACGCCGTCACGTCCCGGTGCACAGAGCAGCACGACCAGGAGGCACGGCATGACATCAGGCAGGTACGCCGCTCGCATCGTCGAGATCCCGGGTTACGGGATTCGACTGGAGCCCACCGAGGACTCCGACCGTCCCGACCAGCCGAACGACATCAATCTGCTCGCTTTGGCGATCGCACTCGCGCTCGGCTCCGCCGGGTACCACCACCAGCCCGAGCTGCGGGACCCTGAGCTGCAAACGCTCGAAGCCCTGCTGGCCGGCGAAGCGGTGATGCCCTGGCGCCCGGCTCACGCCTACGGGCCGGAGCCGTATCTGGTCTGCGACCGGTCAGCCACCGGGCCGCCGGTCTGCCGTGTCGAGCACGGCCGTCCAGCCTAGGAAGCAGTGCGGCTCGGGCTCTAGCGCTGGTAGGAAGCGCGGGCGGCAATGTGGGCATGAAGCCGGGATCAGAGTGCCGCTTCTGACACGTTTCCCACCGGTTCGGACGGCGCCCGGCGCGGGTGATAGGCCGCTGGCGGCGGCCGGCAGTCTTCCAAACTGGTGTGCAGGTTTCAAGCCTTGACACGGGACCGTCTTGCGAAGCAGCCGATTCGGAGGCGGATCTTCCGCCGCTGCTGTGCAGTCGATGGTTATGGTCTACTCGCATTCGTGCGGTCCGCGCCTGCTGAACGCCTGCTCGTTGACGGGGCGGAACTCGCGCGGCTGCGTCAGAGTGACGGAGACGACGTCGCCGCCGCGGTGCGGGTCGGCTTGATCCATCTGAGGCCGTGGATGCCGTGGGCGACTGAAGCGGCAGCTGATCCGGTCGCACAACGTGGCCGCGGGCGCGAAGCCGAGCTGCACTGGGACCAGGGCTCCGACTACAGCTATGTGCTGCGCCATTCCGAGACCGGGGCGATTCTGGGGATGTTCGGGCTGCACCGCCGCGTCGGGCCGACTGCGCTCGAGATCGGTTATTGGTTGCACCCGAACTGCCTCGGCCGCGGCTACGCCACCAGATTCCGTGGGCGTCCTGACCGAAGTTGCGCTCAGCTTGCGAGATGTCGACCGCATCGAAATTCATACCGACGAGGCCAATAAGGCGAGTGCTGCGATTCCACGGCGGCTCGGTTATCGGCTCGATCGGATCGAGCCGAAGACCCCGCAAGCGTCCGGCCAGACCGATCGGAAGCAGGTCTGGGTCACGCCCTGAGCCTCCGGCCTGAGGCCCCAACGACGTGTGCAAGCGGACCGTCATACGGGCTCTTCGAATTTGAGCGGGGTTGGTCCCGTTCATGCTGCTGATCTTTGCGGTCGGGTGACCGCGATGTGGCTGAGGATACGGCGCTGATAGTTGTTCATGTTGCGATAGCCGCAGCCGACCCGTTTTGTCTGTTTGATCACCCGGTTGAAGCCTTCGGTTCGGGCGTTGGACACGTCGTGGGTGAGAGCGACCAGGATGGCCGGCCACCAGGCCTGGATCGTTTTGGCGAGCCGGGTGGTTTCGGCCATCTGGGCGTCGATGGCGGCGTCGTAGAAGTCGGCGGGCCGGCAGCGGATCTTGGACGGCTCTCGCTGTTTGAGCAGCATGCGCAGCCGCTCTTTCACACCCCATGCGGCGCCGATCTCGTTGGTGGGATCGTGATCGTGGAGCATGCGGCTGAGCCGGGCCGACTGCTTGGCGCTGAGGTGGTCGGCGCCGGTGAGCAACAGCCGCCGGTTCACCCACACCGGGTCGGCCACGGTGCCGCGGCGGCCCAGCTGGTCGCGGGTGACGCGTTGCCGGACCTCTGTGACCATTTGGTTGGCCAGCGCGACCAGGTGCCAGCCGTCGACCGCGATCAACGCGTCCGGCAGGGCGGCTCGGATCCCCGACGCGTACGGCGCCGACGGGTCGATGATCACGATCTCGATCCGCTTCCGGAACGCGTCGGTCTGCTCGCCGAGCCAGTCTCGGACGCAGCCGCCGGTCCGGCCGGGAGCCAACCCCAGCAGCGATCCCGGCCCGTCACGGGAGCAGTCGACGAACGATGTCAGCCACGGATCGGACCGCTTCCAGGTCACCCCGTCGAGGATCCAGCGGACCGATTGGAACCGGGTCTCATCAATCCCCAGCCTGCTCGTCGGGGTCGGCGCCGGCAGCCATCTGGCGGCTGCGGCCACCAGCGCCTTATGCGCCGTCGGCCACGACACCCCATACTCACCGGCCACATCGGAGACGGCCCGGTTGCTCGACGCGATCGCCGTCGCTACCTGCGCCCGGAGCCGCTCCGTGACCCGGGCCCGGGGCCGAACCGCGGTAGAGGCTTGGGTGAACGTCTGGCGCGAGCACAACGCCTCGGCACAGACCAGCCGGCGCTTCCGCCATCGCAGCTGAACCCGCTGCCCCGACGCCGGCAGGTCCCTCAGGCACATCACCGGCCGATCCTTCACCACGCCAGTGATCACCCCGCAGGCCGGACACGGCCCTTCCCGTGCGGTCTGCTCGATGATCACCATCACGGTGCGCTGATCGATCCGCTGGACATCGAGGACGCGAAATTCGTCCTCCAGCCCGAACAACACCGATGTGGCATCAACTGACGTAGCATCCGACATGCTCGTGGCCTCGCTGCTGGACGTTGTGAGAGACCAACAGCATGTCGGGGCCACGAGCCCCACACCCGTTACGACACAGGCCTCAGAGCACCCCGCTCAAGTTCGAAGAGCCGGTTTATCGCCTCGGCGAGTTGGCACTCTGTCCACGGAACGGCACGCCAAGGCCGCCATACCCACCGCGCCACGTTCTTGCTGGCTGGCCTGAGTTGTGCCAAGGGACTTGAGATAACAGTTCGATCACGCATTTTCGGAGGACCAATCCAGTACATCGTCGTTAACGAACGCCATCACGATTGGGCATCGACGGCGGGAACTGGGCAAGGGTCACGATACAGTAGTGCCGCCCGGCTGTATCAGCGATGAAGTCATGGGCGCCGCCGGCAAAATCTTCCCAGAGTTCGCCGTGGTGCCACTCATCCTGAATTGTCGGTGCAAGTTGAACTCCGCTGGGGAGCGGAGGATAACTGGGGGGGAC
>DATFQP010000259.1:0-5509 GCA_035264145.1 Propionibacteriaceae bacterium | reverse complement strand
CCGATGACGGCCGGCTGGAAGGTCGATCTGGTTGGACCGAACGGGTCGTGACGCCGGCCGAGCCGCCCCGGATGGTGAACGGGCTGATCACCGGCTGGCACGACCCGCAGGCCTCCCACCTGCTGCTGGTCGAGGCGGTTGCCGGTACTGAGCTCACTCAGCGGGCCTACGAACAAGCGGTCCGCCACGGTTATCTCTGGCACGAATTCGGCGACTCCGCTCTGCTCCTGCCCAGGAGATAGCGGCTCGCGACCGCCGACGGCTTCTTGGGCGCTGGGGCGGCTGGCGCCGCGACGCTGAGGATCCCTTTAAGTGAAAATTTGTCAGCCGCCGCACCAGGAGGTGCTGGATGACCCTTATTCCAGGCCGGTGTTGCTCATCCTTGTCACGGCCGCAGTTCTGGAGGTAACACCAAGTCGCTCGTAGATGTGGTTCAGATGCGTCCGGACGGTGCCCTCGGACAATCCCATCCGTCGGGCCACCTGCGTGTTGGTGTACCCCTGTGCAACGTACTGCAGTAGCTCCACCTGACGCGGGGTCAACGCCGCGGGTGCCCGACGACGGCGCTCGGCATGGCGATAAGCGGCGATCAGGTGCGGTCGCAGCAGGGTGAGCAGGAGCCGGTCGCGCTCGCTGAAGTCTCGGGTGCTACCCCGCCAGAGCATCAGCCGCATCCTGTGCCCGGGCTCGTCGGGGAAGTAGACCGCCATCTCCCAGGACTGCCCGGGAATGCCGAATTCACGGTTCATCGGGCTGGTTCGCCACTTCCGGTCGGAGTAGAAGTCGTTCGGCTTCATCACCCGGGTGATGTCCCCGGTGCGGTCGGTGTAGTTACAGAAATCGGATAACCAGTAGAGCTTCCAGAACTCCGCGTCGGAGGCGTCGGGGGCGTCGGCGGCGGAATAGTCGACATACTCCTGGACGTCGCCCAACGTCTGCTCGAACACGAACTGCTGCGCGGCTGTCCAAGTCCGATCGAAGGTCACGTAGTCGCAGTGAAAGAGCTCCTGCAGGCTCGCCATCAGCTGCCACGGCAGCCCGGGCCCGGAATCGTCGACGTGGTCCACGTCGAGCAAACCGTGTAGTGCGACGAAATCCCGCCCAGTGATGCTGTCGGCCATGACTGCCTCCATTGCTGAGGCTACGCGCGGCGGCACGGTCGAGCTATACGCGCAACCGCGTATTCCGGCGCGCAGGAGACCAAACCTAGCGTCGAAGTGTCCGGCAACCGCGCCGGTCCTTCACCTAGGAGTTCCGATAATGGCTCACCCGCACTTCGCATCGCTCAGCCGGACCGGGCAGGTGGTCGCGTTGCTTGCGGCCTGCGTCCTGCTCGCACCCAGCGCAGTTAGCGCAGCCCCTCGCCAAGACGTATCGGGACCGTCGACCGTCAACTCGACTGCCGGTAACGCGGTCGCGAACTGGAACGCGTTCCTGAACGAGGCCGGTGTCTCGGGCTGTGCGGGAACGAAAGTCCATGGCCGGATGGCGGCCACCCTGAACATCGCCGCATCCGACGCGCTCAACGCCATCGCGCCACGGTCACGTCAGATCGCGTTCCACGGTCGGGAGCTGGCCGCCAGCGCCCGATCTGCTGTCGCATCAGCCGCACGCACCAGCCTGGTGGAGGTACTCCGGTCCGCTCCGGGGCTGTCGGTGGATTGCCGCCGGACAAGCATCGCTTCAGTGGAGCGAGCGGCAGCGGCGTCGATGGCGGCTCTGCCTGACCGGCCGGGAAACTGGATCGGCGTCGTACTCGGCAAGGCGGCGGCGAACGCGGCGTTGTCCTGGACCGGCAAGCACCCGGCTGTCTACGACCTGGCCCCCATGCGCCTCGCCCGTGTTGAGGCCGACGAGCACGGTCTGACGATGTGGGAAACCGCTGCCCTGCTCACCGACTGCTCGACCACCGGCTGCTGATCACCACCGGGCCGGGGCGGAGGCCGCACGGCCATCACATCCGGACAAAGCAGCTGATCTTCGCCCATCGGAGGATGGCGGACTCGGCGCGCCGTTGGGGAAAGCGGAGCATTGACCATCGCCTTCAGGGCCCTGGTGCTCCGCCCCGCCTTCCGGTTTGCGAAGTCTCGCGCCGTACGTTGCCGTGAAATCGGCGATCAGAGCCAACTCCACATCGGGACACCCCTCAAAGTCGCCTGGGCCACCGACGTCAAGCGCTGCATGACGTCGGCGGCTAGGCGGGGGAGATCAGGTCAGCTGGCTGCTGACCTGCTTTCCGGTTTCGTGACCGATCCGGTAGCCGTCCTCCATGGCGTCTCGGAAGTGGATCCCGAGCCAGATCCGTGCCATGAAAGCGTCATCCTCGATTGCCGACAGGTTCGGATACGTCCGCTCGGGTCTGTTGGTTACCAACGAGGGAATGGACAGCGACACGTCACCCAGCACCGGGCGTACCGCTGCTGTGAACGCACCGACGACGCACGCGTGACCGCTCACGTAGTCCGGGTACGGCGGAGTAGTCCCTGACGGAAGCGTCTCAATGAAGGGCTTCCACGCTGGGTCGGCCGTCGTAGCGTCATTCCGGTCGGTGTCGGCGGCCGGGATGGCCTGGAACGGACGCCAGAAGCCGATGTCGAACTTGAGCCGCCATGCCTGGATGAGCGCGTCGGCGGTCGCGGCATCTACGGCGGCGAACAGCTGGGTGGTCCGCGCCAGCGACAGTGGATGGCTGACCAAGTGGTCCAGCAACGCCAGGCGTAGCTGCACGACCGGGTTGACACCGAAGAACTTCGCTGTTTCGGTTTGGTTGGCTGTACGCTCCGACGAAGTCGCCGAACCGACGCGCTTCACCTCGTTGAAATCGGTGGCGTACGCCGCACTGTCGATTGGATCAGGGCCGTCGACGCTGACCGTGTTGCGCAGCACCAGCGGTTTCACGAAGCCCAACCACGGCACCGCCATCCCCGTTGCTGGGGGTTGCCAGATGCCCGCCTTGTGGGCCTTCTTGTAGAGGTGCTCTGTGTTCCGGCCATCATCCTCGCGGCTGGCGACCATCGCCGCGGCGGCGGCCTTGCCGATCTCGATGCCGTCTCGCTCGGCCCGACCGTTGGGGACTGCCGACAAACTCTTCGCCAGGTCGGTGTCCAGGTTGGCGGTCGACGCTCGGAAATAGGTGACGAGGACATCATGTGCGGCAACAGCAGCCGCCGCGGAGGCGGACGCGCTCTTCCCAATTGCCGTCCCCACGGCATCATCTACCGCGAGTGAGGTGAATCCGAGATAGAGCGGGCTGGCCGGTACTGGCGTTGGCGGCTGCGAATCTGTGAACATCGTTCGCAGTGCGATCCGTTGCCAGTCCAGCGCGACACTCGGGCTGTCGTCATCGAAGCCGGAGTCCTTGGCCGTAGCGGTCACAGGCGTCGCCACCAGAAGGGACGCCAGCAGCACGGCCGCCGTACCCTTGGACAAACCTCGAACACCTGGGCGCCCCGCAGAGATAGCGTGAAAAGCACCATTCAGGAATCTGTTCTCCCTATTTCTTGATCTTGCCAACATTTCTTCTCCTTGATGTGCTTGCGGTTGTTTGTGCTTTCCGGGTGATGACGGCGGACAAAACTTCGATTCAATGTTCGCCGCCATCACACTCCTCACTCCTCGATTGCTGCATACGGTTTTGCACCCCCCTTTTCATTTTGCAGAGCCTCAAGGACTCCATTCCTGTGGCATCTCTGGTCCTCCCTCCGCGACGAGGCGGTGAGGATTGTTCGCTCGCCGTACAGAGGTGAATTTCATCGATTTTCCTTCTTCGGAGCGCACACTCCCGGTTGTGCTGGCCGTATGAGGGCGCGCAAGTCTTCGGAACGAACGATTTGTTACGTGAGGATACTTAGCTGGCGGGCGAGACGTTTATGTTAAATGGGAATACATTGAACGGGTCGTATTGATCCTTGACAGCCTGCAGGCGGGCGTAGATCTCGGGTGGATAGCTGGCACGGCGAATGCCGTCTGCGCCCTCGCTGGTGAAGTTGACATACATTCCGCCTCTCCCATTGGCCGCCATTGCGTTTCGGGCTGTTCGGGCCCAGGCGACATGTTCCGGAAGGTCGGCGGGATCGGATGTACGGACGGCGCAGTTGAAGAGGAATGGTGAGGTGCGATCGGTGAATGCGGTGCTTCCAGCCGGAACTCGTGCGACTGCCCCGCCGAAGTGGTGGACGTGCAACTCCGCCAGGACTGGCAGCTCCGCTGAATTCCGGTGAAAGTCGGCGAGTGTCTGGATCGCCTCGTCTGGCAGTCGGTCAAGGAATGCTGAGGTGTAGAAGTTCCCCGCCCCTGGTTCCCAGACAGGGTCGACAAACTGCTGCAGGTCGAGGTAAGGCATGGGGCCGAGCAGATCGGCGATAGGTGTGCCCAGCGAGCGCAACGGCCTGACAACGGCTTCTCCGTCTGCTGGGTCGCCGGCCCAGCATGCGACGAGCACGGTGACCTTCCTGTTGTGCCACTCTGCGGGGATGAACGGTGCCGGCGGCGCCGTCGTCAGGTTGATGAGCGTTGATAGCTCATCTGGGATGTTTGGCAGCTGGTCACGCCAGCCAGTCATGACCCGGACGAACTGGTCGCCGGGGTAGAAGATCGGACCGCCGAGCACGATGGGTCCGACTGGATGAAGGGCGAACTCGAAGCTGGTGACCACGCCGAAGTTGCCGCCGCCCCCGCGCAGCGCCCAGAACAACTCCGGATTCTGCGACTCGGACGCCCGCACCACTGATCCGTCGGCGGTCACCAGCTCAACGGAGAGGAGGTTGTCGCAGGTCAGCCCGTGTTTCCGAACGAGGTGGCCGAAGCCACCGCCCAGGGTTAAGCCGCCAACGCCAGTGCTGGACACCAGCCCGCCGGTTGTCGCAAGTCCGTGCTGCTGGGTGGCCGCGTCGAAGCCCTTCCACTTGGTGCCGCCGCCGGCATAGGCCCGCCGCGACTGTGCATCGACGTGGACATCGCTCAGCCGCGCGAGGTCGATGACGATTCCGTCGTCACAGGTGGAGAAGCCGGCCACGCTGTGGCCTCCACCGCGCACCGCGATCGGCCGTCCTTCGCTTCGGGCAAAACGAACGGTCCGGACCACATCATCAGTGCACGCAACCCGTACGAGCAAGGCGGGACGCTTGTCGATCGTGTGGTTCCACACCCGACGGGCCGTCTCGTAACTTGGGTCCCCGGGACCAACCAACGAGCCGGTCAAGCCGTTGTCCAGCTCACGTATCGTCGCCTCACCGAGGACGCCGGTCGTGATGTGGGACATGCGGACTGAAGCCATGCTGGAAGAATAGGAAGACCGGCTTTGCAGATCCTTTGCACGGCCGCGAGCTGCACTGGTGCCAAATTCATGGCGAAACGGGACGCAAGCTGTCGGCGACAATGGCGCCTAACTGGCCTCGCCGCAGGCGCCGCCAACTCGACCGCGGCAGTTGGCCCTTAAGGTCGACCGACCAGCATGTTGTTGGGTTCCGTAGCCTCCAGCACTGCCCGCGCTTCCTTCAGGTCACGCATG
>DATFQP010000258.1:0-8976 GCA_035264145.1 Propionibacteriaceae bacterium | reverse complement strand
CAGCACCACGATGGGAATCGAGCCGAGAACAACGAGCCATCCCATTCGCGCTTCAGGATCGTCGCGTGGAAGCCGGCCGATCAAGGCAAGCGTCCAATGCTTGATGATCAACCAGATATCCCGACGGAAGAACAGGATGACGGCGGCTTCGGTGCCCAACTGGGTGATCGCTGTGAACGCCGCACCGACGTCCTCGCCTCCGAAGAACTGTCCGACGATCGATTGGTGGGCGCTAGAGGAGATCGGTAAGAACTCGGTTAGTCCCTGCACGATGCCCAGTACGAGCGCCTCCAGCCACCCCATCCGTACCCCTTGATCTCACGGCTGCCCGTCTGCGGGCACCCGAAGAACGCTAGACCGTTCGCCGGATCGGGACCCGCCGCGTCCATGGTGCTCCTCGGAACGCTTCACGCCCGTGGTGCTCCCAGACCGGTACAACTTGGGGATGACCATCCATAGCGAGTATCCCTTCTCCGGTGGCCCGCGCGATCCTATCCGGCAGTTCCGGGGCCGGATGGCTGCGCCGGTGAGCATTTGGGCCGCAACGGCGGGACAGCGTTGGGCCGGCTGGACCGTGTCGTCGTTTCTCGTCGCCGACGGTGCGCCGCCATTTGTCGTCGGACTCGTCGACGAGGACAGCGATCTGGCCACCGCCATCTCGGCCGGCCCGACGTTCACCGTCAGCCTGCTGGGCTGGCAGCACCGCGGACTGGCCGACGCTTTCGCCGGCCTCGCGCCCGCGCCGGGCGGACTGTTCCGCCTCGGCGTCTGGGTCGAGACTGCGTGGGGCCCCATACTGACCGACAGCCAAGGCTGGCTCGGCGCTCGCCTGCTCACCACGGTTGGCGAGCATGCGGGCTGGCCACTACTGATCCGAGCTGAGATCGAGCATGCTGAGCTGAGTGGAGAGGGCGAGGAGCGACTGCTGGCCCATGTCCGCGGTCGCTACGTTCCATTGAACGTCCCTTGAAGCGGATCAACTAGCCTCGGCAAATGTGACAACGGTCCTGCTGATCCGCCATGGACGCACCGCGGCCAACACCTCGGGCATCCTGGCCGGGCGCCGCTCAGGTGTCGAGCTCGACGATCTCGGGATCAAGCAGGCGGCCGAAGCAGGCACCCGCATGGGCTCCCTGCCGCTGCGTGCCATCGTCACGTCGCCGCTGCGCCGCTGCCGGCAAACTGCCCAAGCTCTACAGGCGGCTCGGGTGGACGGCTGCCCGATTCTGGTCGAGCAGGCACTCGTTGAGTGCGGCTATGGTGACTGGACCGGACGCTCGCTACGCGAGCTCAGCAAGGAGAAGCTGTGGCAAAGTGTCCAGCACCAGCCGTCGGCTGTCCGGTTTCCCGGCGGCGAATCGATGACAGAGATGTCGAGCCGTGCCGTCAGTGCCATCCGGGGCTGGGATCACCGGCTGGCGGCTGAACATGGGGAGGACGCCATCTGGGCGGCCGTTTCGCATGGTGATGTGATCAAGGCGATTTTGGCCGACGCGCTCGGCATGCACCTCGACAGTTTTCAACGACTGCTGGTTGATCCGGGCTCCGTTTCGGTGGTGCGTTACACCTCAGTCCGGCCGTACGTAGTCACCGTGAATTCGACGACCGGTGACCTGTCGAGCCTGTACCGCGCACGTCAGCCCAAGAGGCGCGGACGTCGGACGAAAAATCAAAACGACGCTCCGGTGGGGGGCGGCCTGGGTGCCCAGGATGCAATCGACTGAGCAGGCGGACGGGAATTCCGCCGGCGTTACGCTGGGGCCCATGGCGATTCTCGTGCACCGCTATGACTCTCCGGACCGCTTCGTCGCCGGTACCGTCGGCCAGCCTGGTGAGCGTACGTTCTTCCTCCAGGCGCGCGAGGGCAACCGGATCACCAGCGTGGCGTGCGAAAAGCAGCAGGTTTCCGTGCTGGCCGAGCATCTGGACAGAGTTTTGAATGAGGTACACAAGCGCAGCGTTGGTGAAGTGGAGGTTCCGCCGGCGTCCAGTGCGGCCCGGGACACCGAGCCGCTGGACGCGCCGATTACCGAGGAATTTCGGGTCGGCACGATGACTATCGCCTGGGATCCCACCATCCACCGCATCGTGATCGAGCTGTTCTCCAACGTCGACGTTGACGCCGAGGAACCGGAGGAGCCACAACCCGAGCAGGCGCCCGAGGCCGAGGATGAGATCGATGCCGACGAGGTCTTTGTTGTCAAGATCACCGCGTCGTACGCTCGGGACTTCGTCGCCCGAGCCCAAGCTCTGGTCGCCGCCGGCCGCCCGTCCTGTCCGTTCTGTTTGCAGCCAATGGACGCGGCCGGCCATATCTGTCCGCGCGCCAACGGCTATCGGCGCCCGCTGATGTGAGCATGTTCGGACGCATGTGACACATCCAGCACTCACTCCGCTGATGGGCGGAGATCTGGAGATCACCGGACGACTGATGCAGGCGTCCAACGCCACGTTTTTCGCCGAGCTCCGGTGTGGCGAAGACATCTCTAGCTGCGTCTACAAGCCAACACGGGGCGAGCGCCCGTTATGGGACTTCCCGCATGGCACATTGGGCATGCGGGAGGTGGCTGCGTATGAGGTGTCGCGGATCGGAGGTTTTGATCTTGTTCCGGTCACCGTCCTGGTCGACGGCCCGCTCGGGCCGGGCTCGCTGCAGAGATGGGTGGATGAAGATCAGGGCGACAGCTCCCAGCTGGTCGACTTAGTGGCGACCGCCAGCTTGCCGCGGGAGGGATGGTTCACCTGTGTGGAGGGCGTAGGCGCCGATGATCTGCCAGTATCGGTGATCCACGCCGACCGACCCGACCTTCGGATGCTCGCCGTGTTCGATGTCTTGATCAACAACGCCGACCGCAAAGGCGGGCACATTCTGGGCAGCTCAGGCCGGGTCTTCGGAGTCGATCATGGAGTCAGCTTTCACACCGATTCCAAGCTTCGCACATTGCTTTGGGGGTGGGCGGGGGCCGAGATCACCGACACAGAGCTGGCCGCCGTGGAACAGGCGCGGGACTTGGCGCCGGGCGAGCTGCACAACCTGCTCAGTGATGCCGAAGTCGAAGCGTTCATCCGGCGGGGGGATCAGCTGTTGCACCGACGGCGGTTGCCCCGGCCGCGCGGAGCCTGGCCGTCGATACCCTGGCCCCCGTTTTGACCGTCCATTCCTGAAGTGCGGCCTAACCGTCTCTGGGTAGGGTGACGCCATGCAGGCCTGGACCGTGCCACCGGTGCCCCGCCTTCGCCCGGCCGAAACGCGGTCGCGGCTTCAGCTGTTCGACACCGCGTCCCAGCAGCTGGTTGACGTGGAACCGCCCGAGAGAACCGCCCGGATGTATGTCTGCGGAATCACGCCGTACGACGCCACTCACGTCGGGCACGCCAACACGTATGTCGTTTTCGATCTGTTGCACCGGCTGTGGCGGGACCGCCGCGTGGACGTGACTTACGTGCAGAACGTGACCGACGTCGATGACCCACTGCTTGAGCGAGCGGCAGCGATCGGCGTCGCTTGGCAGGCACTGGCGGAGGAGGAGACAGAGCTCTTCCGTAATGACATGACAGCGCTCAATGTCTTGCCGCCGCAGCACTACGTGGGGGCGATCGAGTCCATGCCGCTCATCACAGCAATGATCGAGCAGCTTCAGGAACGAGGACAGATCTACCCGGTCGACGATCCGGAGTTCCCCGATTTGTACTTTGCCCAGGCGGGCGACCCCCACTTCGGTTCCCTATCGCATCTCGATGAGGCTGCGGCTATCCCCCTTTTCGCCGAGCGAGGCGGCGACCCAGAGCGAGCTGGCAAGAAAGCCCCACTGGATTGTCTGGTCTGGCGCCTGTCGCGCCCCGGCGAGCCGTCATGGGAGTCGCCGTTCGGCCGCGGCCGGCCGGGCTGGCATGTGGAGTGCACCGCAATCGCGCTTGACCTGCTGGGCACGGACTTCGACGTGCAAGGCGGTGGCACCGATCTGATCTTCCCCCATCACGAAATGTCAGCCGCCGAGGGGCGGGTCGCCACCGATGAGCGGTTCGCAAGGGTCTACGTGCATAGCGGCATGGTGGGTCTACACGGTGAAAAGATGTCGAAGTCCCGGGGCAATCTGGTTCTGGTGTCAGAGCTGCGACAGTCCGGCGTTGATCCGATGGCGATCCGGCTGGCTCTGCTGGACCACCACTACCGTGAAGACTGGGATTGGACCGATGAACTGCTTGCTTCGGCGACCGAACGGCTCGACCGGTGGCGGGAAGCCGCACGACTGGATGCGGGCATGAACGCCGGCCAGACAATCGCCTCAATGCGCAGTGCGCTGGACCAGAATCTGAACACCCCGGCCGCCCTGGCGTCGGTCGATGCCTGGGCGGGGGCGTCCATGGCGATCGACGCAGACGATGTGGATGCACCGGCCCTCATCGCCCAGGCTTGCAACGCCCTGCTCGGCGTGCGCCTGTGAACGAACCAGTCCGAGGCGTACGCCACTGAGACCGATCCCCGCAGATTTTGCGCCGATGACAGAATGAGCTCGACGAGTACTACAACTCGCGCGTGTTCCGGGGTCGGTGCAATTCCGAACCGGCGGTGACAGTCCGCGAACCGACCGCATCCAGTGGCCGGCCGATGTGGTGAAACTCCACGACCGACGGTGAAAGTCCGGATGGGAGGTTCACGCGAGTACGTCTCCGTCGCGTCTTCGATGGACGCGCGTCGGCGTCGCTCCACCCCGGCATTCGTGCGACCGGACGAGTGGAGGATCGATGGATCTGCAAGAACTACTCCTGCGGTTGCTGAAGGCCCAACTAGTCATTGGTTCGAGCGCCATCCTGTGGCGGGAGATCATCGGGAACGGGTTCGGGCTGGCAAGCGCAATTTTCGGCATGCGGCGCAAGGTTGCCGCATGGCCCATCGGCATCGTGGGCAACGTGTTGCTGTTCACGGTCTTCGTCGGCAGTGCCATAGGCGGTCCCTTCGATACACCGCAGCAGCTTGACCTGTGGGGTCAGGCGGGGCGCCAGGTGTTCTTCATTGTGGTCAGCGTCTACGGCTGGGTCCGCTGGTACCAATACCGGAAGTCGCATGCAGCCGAGGGTGTCGGAGTCCGACCGAAGTGGGCCGGAGTCAGCGGGCGGATCCAGCTGCTCTTCGGCGCGCTGGTGTTGACGGCGCTGTTCTACTTCGTTCTGCAGGCCCTGGGCTCCTGGGGCCCGTTGGCCGACGCCTGGATCCTCACCGGCTCCATCCTTGCCACATACGGTATGGCGCGCGGCTGGGTCGAGTTCTGGCTGATCTGGATCGCAGTTGATGCGGTAGGAGTGCCCCTGCTGCTGAAGGCCCACTATTATCCGTCGGCGATCATGTACATCGTGTACGGCGGGTTCTGTGTTGTCGGCTTCGTGTCCTGGCTGAGGATCGAGCGGAGGGAGCGCGAAGGGGTAGGTTCCGCTGGCGTAGCCGACCCGGTGATCGAAACCGTCGGTTGAAACCGTCGCCAGTAGGGTGGTCGGCCATGACCGACTCTCCGGCGGGGAAGAGCTTCGACACCCTGTACGCCGAGCTTCGCAGCAAGGTCGCCGGGCGCACGCATGGCTCGGCCACCGTGGCCTGGGTGGATGCGGGCGTGCACGAGATCGGTAAGAAGATTGTCGAGGAAGCCGCCGAAGTGTGGATGGCGGCTGAATATCAGTCGAAGAACGATGCCGCCCTGGAGATCAGCCAACTGCTGTATCACCTGCAAGTGATGATGATCGCCCTTGATCTTGATCTCGAAGATATCTACGCCCGTCTCTGAGGTCCCAACTTAGGATGAGGCCCGTGACGTCGACGGTGCCCGCGGGCAAGGCGGTGATCAGGGTCGCCGTTCCCAACAAGGGATCATTGTCGGAATCAGCGGCCGAGATGCTCCGGGAGGCCGGCTACCTGCAGCGGTCCGACGTGAAGGAACTGGTGCTGTTGGACGAGTCGAACGGGGTCGAGTTCTTCTACCTCCGCCCGCGCGACATCGCGGTCTATGTCGGGGAGGGCACGCTCGACGTCGGGATCACCGGCCGGGACATGCTGCTGGACTCGCACGCCAACGCCGTCGAGGTCATGGCCCTCGGATTCGGCCGCAGTCGCTTTCGGTTCGCGGCACCAGCCGGCAGCGACATGGCGGTGGAAAAGCTCCACGACCTTCGACTGGCCACGTCCTATCCGGGACTCGTCGACGCGTATCTGGAGGGACAAGGCGTCAGCACTCGGCTCATCGCGCTGGATGGGGCAGTCGAAACGGCGATCCGCCTGGGGGTGGCCGATGTGATCGCCGATGTCGTGGAGACGGGAAGTACATTGCGCCAGGCTGGCCTGGAGCTGTTCGGTGACCCGATCCTGGAGTCGGAGGCAGTTCTGATCCGCCGGAAAGACACGTCAGCGCCATTGGGGCTGGATCAGCTGCAGCGCAGGCTGAACGGCGTACTGGTGGCGCGGAACTACGTGATGATGGATTACGACGTCAGCGATTCCGTCGTTGAGCGGGCCTGTGCCATAACACCCGGCCTGGAGTCGCCGACCGTGTCACCGTTGGCCCGTCAAGGTTGGCATGCCGTCCGGGCCATGGTGCGGCGAAGCGACGCTCAGCAGCTCATGGACGATCTGTGGTCTTTAGGTGCCCGGGCCATTCTGGTCACCGATATCGCCGCCTGCCGGATCTGAAGCGGTGCAGTCTCAGCCGGCCAATGCGGTGTACACGGCCCGCCCGCGCCGGCTGCAGCTGATCACCGGAGTGTTCGGGATGGCGGTCCTAGTCCTTGCCGCCGTCGGTTGGTACGCGCTGCCGTCGACAATTCGGGCCCTGTTCACGTTCTCCCAGCTGCTGACGCTGCTCGTCATCTTGGCATCGATCCTCTTCGTGATCGGTGTGATCGCCTCGAGCTACGTCCGAGCCGACAGCAGCGGCCTGCTGCTGCGCAATGGCTTGCGCACGCACGCCATCCCCTGGTCGCGAGTCCACAAGATCCTGCTGCGCCGAGGCGACCCGTGGGCGTTCGTGCTGCTCCGGCCGACCGACGAGCGTCCGTTCGAGGTGGACCTTGATGCCGACAAACTGATGCTGATGGGGATCGTCGCCACCGAGGGCGCGGCGGCCCAGCGGGCAGTCGAGGAACTGCGGCAGCGCCATCGGCGCTATCGCGTCGATGGCTAGAGGGCTTATTGGATTCCGCGCGACTTGAGCAGTGCCTCGATTTCGGCCATCTCCTCATCAATCGGCGGTGCTTGCTGCTTGGTAGCGCCTTTACGGCTGGCCGCGGTGGTGGCGGGCAGCGATCCAGCGGGCTGCGATGAGGACGCTGACGTCGACTTCTTGGCAGCTAGCCGGCGAGCAAGGAGGCCGCCGACAATCCACAGCACGAGGCAAAGACCGAGCAGCGCCAGACCGAACCAGACCGCCGGTGAGAAGATGATCTGCGACGCCCAGCTGCCGACTGCCACGATGCCGTTCCAGAGCAAACTGAGCAGACCGCTGAAGTAGAGCGCGATGGGGACCAAGGCGAGCGCGATCCCTTGGATGACCCGGCCCTTGTTGCCGCGACGCCACGCGAGTCCGGTGGCGATGACGCCAAGCAAAGTCAGGCCAACACAGAGGGGCAACAGCACGGTGTCCAGAGCTGGCATCTCTTCACTGTGCCACAACTCACCAACCCTGCCGATCGGGGAGAGCACGGGCTGCACCCCGATGTCCTGCGTCCGTACTGTGGAGTGGTGAACCACGAGCGGCGCCTGACGACCTCAGCCTTCCCGGGCGACGACGGCCAGGCTAGCCGGCTGACCCGGGAGCTCTTGGCGGCGCATGGTGGTAAGGCCAATCCCGATTCCTACCTCCGAGCCGTGGCGTCTCTGTGTGGTGATCGACTTCTGGTCCCTGTCGTTGCCACCGCCACGAGGATCGGGCGGACGGCAGGCCCGCTCGCCTCCGAGAAGGAGGCGGAGATGGCGGTGGTTCTGCTGCAAGGTCGAGACGGTCGACGAGCCATGCTGGCCTTTACAGGTCTCGATTCACTGCAGGTTTGGCAGGAAGGCGCGCGCCCTGTTCCGGTAACTCTGGACCTCGCCGCCAAGACAGCGTTGGCCGAGGGCGCCGCGGCTCTCCTGATCGACCCAGCGGGACCTCACACGCTGTCCATTGAGGGCGTCGTGCTCCACGAGCTGGCCGCGGGCCACCGGCTGGTGGAGATCGTGCAGAACGAGTTCGGATGGGCAGTTCCGGCCGCGTACGGGCACCGGAAGGCCGGGGAATAGGTCGCCCGGGTGGTAACGTTCTGATTGACCGATCCGGTGTCGCACTGGATCTGCAAGTGGAGACCCGATCTCCCACCCGAGTGATACACATTGATCGCCGGGTCAGTCTGCGGGGGCGGCCTGCCTGTGTGTCGTCGCTCCGTGGTCTTGACGGGTCTTCGCAACGAGCGCTGGCCCGTTTCAGCTTTTCGGGCTCGTTCGCAGATCTGTTGTCGGCGCAGGCACCGGGTTTCCGTTGACAAACATATGGAGGGCATATCAGCACCGAACCGCGAATCAACGATCGCATTCGCGTCCCAGAGGTCCGGCTCGTCGGACCGGCTGGGGAGCAGGTAGGGATCGTGAAGATCGAGATGGCCTTGCAGCTCGCCCGCGAGGCTGAGCTGGATCTGGTGGAAGTGGCTCCGATGGCGCGTCCACCGGTCGCCAAGCTCATGGACTACGGCAAGTTCAAGTACGAGAACGCGCAGAAGGCTCGGGAGAGCCGGCGCCACCAGACCAACACGGTGATCAAGGAAATGAAGCTCCGCCCCAAGATCGACATCCACGACTACGAGACCAAGAAGGGTCACGTGGTGCGGTTCCTCAAGGCCGGAGACAAGGTCAAGATCACCATCATGTTCCGCGGCCGGGAGCAGTCCCGGCCAGAGCTCGGCTACAACCTGCTGAAGAAGTTGGCGGCGGACGTGGACGAGTTCGGATTCGTCGAGTCCTCG
>DATFQP010000257.1:0-10081 GCA_035264145.1 Propionibacteriaceae bacterium | reverse complement strand
GACACCGAATGAGACACTCCCTGCGCTTGTCGGCTCAGGAGCAGTATCTGCGGGGCGCGACGGTGATTGAGCGATGGGAGCATGCGAGTGCCCTGGGCTTCGACGCGCTGGAGCTGCGCGCCGCCGGGGAGGGTCGCTTCGCCGCTCGGCTGCCCGAATTGAAGCTCGCGGCGGCGGCCGGCGTACCCATGCCGACGGTCTGCGTCGAGATGCTGCACTTCGTCGGCGACTTCGACCCCGACAAGCGGGCTGATGCGCTGGTCCAAATGAAGTCACAGTTGTCAGTGATGGCCGAGATTGGTGGCCGACTGGCGATGACCCCGGCCTCGTACGGAATGTTCAGCCGGCGACTGCCACCCTTCACTCCGCCACGTACCGAGGAGGAGGACACCGAGATCCTGCTGGACGCCTTCGGTGAGCTCGCCACGCACGCCGAGGCTGAGGGTGTGGTCATCGCACTGGAGCCGCTGAATCGGTACGAGAACCACATGATCAACACTCTGGCCGACGCCGCGTCGCTGTGTGCAAAGATCGGCTCGCCGAACTTCGGGATCGCCGCGGACACCTATCACATGAACATCGAGGAAGCTGATCCGCTGCAGGCGCTGGTCGCCGCCGCGCCTTGGATCCGGCACGTGCAGGTCAGCGACAGCAATCGGCTCGAGCCGGGTGCCGGCCACATCGACTGGTCCGCGACGCTGGCGACGCTCTGGGCCATCGGCTACACCGACGAGCTGGCCTATGAGTGCCGACTCTCCGGTGACGTGGACGACGTGTTGCCGGTGTCCGCCCGCCGAATGCGGCAGCTGGCGTGGTCATAGCGGCCGGCACGCCGGCGACAAGCGGGTTCGATCATGATCGGCTGGCTCGTGCCGCGATCCGGGTGTTGATCCAGAACTGGCACGGTCACGCCACTGTTCCCTCTCGCAGCCTGTATCCCCATCAGTGGAGCTGGGATTCGGCGTTCATCGCCATGGGCCTTGAGCACTTCGCGCCGCGGCGTGCCGCCGTGGAGGTGCTCAGCCTCTGTGGAGCGCAGTGGTCCGACGGGCGGATCCCGCACATCGCCTTCAATCCGGCGGTCGCGGATGATGCGTACTTCCCGGGCCCGTCATTTTGGCAGTCGGCGGAGATCGACGGCCATCCACCGATCGACACCTCGGGCATCATCCAGCCTCCTGTGCACGCTCTTGCGGCGGCGGCCGTCCTCCAAGGGCTGGGGCAGGAAGGTCAGGCGTTCGCGGGCCGGGTCTACCCGCATCTGGTGGCACAGAACAGCTATCTTCGCCAGCGGAGAACCGTCGGAGAGCTGGCCGCGGTCGTGCACCCGTGGGAGACCGGCCTCGACAATTTGCCGACCTGGGATGCGCCGCTGCGCGCGGTGCCGTCGGACCTGTCGTTGTTCAAGATCTACAGGCGTCGTGACCTTGATCATGCGCCGGCGACCGAGCGGCCCACCAATGAGGACTATTCGCGCTACATCCGGCTGGCCCTGGCTTATCGCGATTCCGGTTACGACGACGACGAGGTGCGGCAGAACGGCGAGTTCCTCGTGGTCGATCCAGCATTCAACGCGTTGTGGGCACGGTCGGAGCTCGCCCTGGCCGAGATTGCGCGGAGTCTCGGCCAGGACCCGGGAGGGCATCTGGCCGAGGCGGAGCGGATCACCACCGCGGTCGTAGATCAGCTGTGGAGCGAGAGCCGGGGCCTCTTCCTGGCTCGCGACGAATCCACGGCTCGGCTGCTGCCCGAGCGGACAGTGGCCGGATTGATCCCGCTGATCTTGCCTGGACTGCCGGCCCAGATCGTCACCTCGCTGTACGAAACGCTGACCGGGGATTGCTTCCAAGCGGGTCAGGAGGACGTACGAGGAGTGCCGAGCTTCGACCTCACCGATCCGCGCTACGACCCACATCGCTACTGGCGCGGCCCGACCTGGCTGAACACGACATGGCTCGTGGCATCCGGGCTTGCGGTGCACCACAAGGACGCGCTGGCTCAACGGCTACGCGATGACATGGTGGCGTTGGTCGCGAATGCCGGTCTTCGTGAGTACTTCAACTCACAGACCGGTTCGGGCCACGGCACGACCAACTTCAGCTGGTCAGCAGCCTTGCTTCTCCAGGTGATCGCGAGCGGCTCGATGGGGTGACGGTGCTAGTGATCACGGCGACCCGGGTGGTCAGGCGTACCGGGTGTCCCGTTGTTCTACGTCACACCAGGCCTTCGCCTCGGCGACGGTTGCCACGACGGAGCCGCCCGCCCGCACGGGCCGTGCAATGACCACCACACCGACGCCCAGGTCGGCGGCCGCATCCAGCTTGGCCGCGGTGTGGGTGCCGCCGGAATCCTTGGTGATCAACAGATCGATCCGGTGGTCGATCAATATCCGTTGCTCGTCGGGATACGAGTATGGACCGCGGGAGGTCAACAGGTGCCAGCTCGCCGGCAGGGTGAAGTCCGGCGGGTCGACCACCCGAGCCGTGACCGGCCGTTCCGCCCAGGGCAGGAAGGTCTGGAGCGATTGGCGTCCGATCGTGAGGAGCGGTCGACTGGAGCGCTCACCGGCGGCGCGGGCCGCCTTGACGTCGGAAACCCAGGTCCAGCTGCCCGCCCGAGGGTGACCTGCCCAACCCGGCCGTTCCAGCCGAAGGAGCGGGGTGCCGGTGCATTGGGCCGCCGCGGCGGCGTTGGCAGAGATGGTGGTGGCGAAGGGATGTGTCGCGTCGACAATGGCCGAGATCACGCTCGTACGCAGGTAGTCCGCCATGCCGCCGACGCCGCCGAAACCGCCGATTCGCAGCCGCCCGAGCGGCAACGCCGGGTCCCGAACCCGGCCGGCGAGAGACGTCACCACGTCGTAGCCTTCGGCAGCCAGCGCTGCAGCCAGCTCACGAGCTTCGGCCGTCCCGCCCAGGATCAGGACCGTCACCGCGGAATCAGCCTCGAGATCGGTCGCCGAATGAGAATGAGCGCGATCAGCACGGCCACCGCCGCCGCCGACACCAACCGTGACAACCGGACGGCACGGCCAACGTCACCCATGTCGACCGGCCGGCCATCGCCCAGGCCTCCGCGATCCTCGACCTCGCCACCGTAAACGTTGCGCCCACCCAGCCGTACGCCGAGTGCCCCCGCGAAGGCCGCCTCCACCACCCCCGCGTTGGGGCTGGGATGCTGCCGAGCGTCACGGCGCCACGCCCCCCACGCCTTTCTAGGCGGTCCGGCCACGAGCGGCGCCGCGGCGACGGTGAGCAGCCCGGTCAGCCGCGCGGGCAGCCAATTGGCGACATCGTCGAGCCTGGCCGCGGCCCAGCCGAATCGGAGGTACCGCGGGGAGCGGTGGCCGATCATCGCATCGAGGGTGTTGATCGCCCGATAACAGAGCAGGCCCGGGACACCTGCGACGGCACCCCAGAACAGCGGTGCTACGACCGCGTCTGCGGTGTTCTCGGCGACCGACTCCACGGCGGCTCGCGCTACCTCCTCCGGCGACAGCGCGGCCGTATCCCGGCCGACCAGGGTACGGATTCGCAACCGAGCGGCCGGCAGATCACCACCCGCCAGCAGGGATGCGACGGCGATCGCCTCCTGCCGCAACGATCGCCCGCCGAGCACGGCCCAGGTAGCCGCTGCAGTGCCGAGTATCCCGAGCGACCACCGTCGGCTGGCTGCTCGCTCAAACCAGACACCGGCGGCGTAGGCGCCGCCGACGAGGGCACCGACGTGCTGGATCCCGGCTCCTCGGCGGTCGGCGTAGCTACGGGCCTCGACCGCAGTTGCGAGTCGGCCGAAACCGGCCACCGGATGAAAATGCTGTGGATCACCCCAGGCCGCGTCAGCAAGAAAGCCGAGAGCCAGACCGGCAACCCGGATCGGATCGGTGGATAGGCTCATCGCCGATGACACCTCGGCGAGTGATGATCACCGGCGGCATGCGTTCCGGGAAGTCCCGCTTCGCCGAAGGTCTGCTGGCCGATGAACCACACGTCACCTACATCGCGCCAGGTCCGCTTCCGGATCCTGTCGCCGACTCGGAATGGGCCGAGCGGATCGCCGGACACCGGCAGCGCCGATCGATGAGCTGGACGACCGTGGAGACGACCGACATCGCCGGCGCTCTCCGAACGGGCCCGCCACCGTTCCTGATCGACTGCCTGGGCACCTGGCTGACGGCGACGATCGACCGGCTCGGCACCTGGGAGCAACCTCTTGCCGACTGGCGGCAGCACATCTCCGCCGAGATGGATCAACTGCTGCAGGCCTGGCAGACGTGCTCCGGACCGGCCGTGGCGGTCACCAACGAGGTGGGTTGGGGCCTGGTATCGGAGCACCGGTCGGGCCGCGTGTTCACCGACCTGCTGGGCCGGCTCAACGCGCGGTTCGCTGAGGCGAGCGACACGGTCTATCTGGTGGTCGCCGGGCGCGCGCTGCGGCTCTGAACTCATGCCGCCACGCAGCCGATCATGATCACCAAGGCGATCTCGACCGCCGCGCCCAGCACGTCTCCGGTGCTCCCGCCCAGTCGGCGAACGGCCCGATCCACCAAGATGAGCACAGCGGTGATCGACAGCACACCGCCGACCAGACCGAGCCACCATCGCCCGCTGAGCGCTGCCGCGACGACCAGTACGCCCTGGGCCGACAACCAGACACCCCACGCCGCGACCGGAGACACCGATCCCAACACCGCCACCCCAAGACCGTCGACCCGCGCCGCGGGTACCCCCCGCCGACAAGCAACCGGGAGCACGGCCCGCGAGCAACACACCACCAGACCGGCGCTGATCGCTCCGCCCGGCCCGTCCACTACAGCACCGAAGGCCAGAGCCTGGCCAACCACGACCACGATCAAGGCCACCGCACCCATCGGACCGATGTCCCCGCGTTTCATGATCGCCAGGGCGCGCTCAGGGCTACCGGCTGCCCCAAGGCCGTCGAACGTGTCGGCCAGGCCGTCCAGGTGCAGCGCGCGGGTGGCGAGGGCCAGGGTCGCCACCATGACGACGCCCACCAGCGCGCTCGGTAGGCCGGACAGCCACCCCAGCCAGCCAAGGAGGGCAACGAGGGCGGCGAAGGGAATCGCGGCCACCGGCGCCAGTACCATCGCGCGAGCTGCCATTTGCCGGTCAACCTCACCGGGAGGCCGCACCGGGATGACGGTCAACGTGCCAACCGCGAGCCGCCAAGCGTCGAGGACCATGACTAGGGAGAGGCGAGATCGGACAGCAGCGCCGTTTCGCGCATCAGCAGCGCCGAAGAGCGCACGAGCGGCACCGCAGCCAGGGCGCCGCTGCCCTCACCAAGTCGCAGACCAAGATCGAGCAGGGGCGACAGGCCCAGCTTGTCCAGAGCAAGCTGTTGCGCCGGCTCAGGTGAGCGATGGGCGGCTATGCACCAGGCGACCACGCCCCGCTCAAGATCTTCAGCGACGGCAAGTTCGGCGAGGGACACCAGTCCATCCAGCAGGATCGGCACCCCGGCTCGGGCGGCTCGAATGAGGAAGCCGACGCCCGCGGCAAGATCTGCCGAACCAAGCGCCGCCAGCCGCTGCACCGGGTCGGTGACCCGATGCTGGGCCCGGGACAGGGCGACGGCGATCACTCGGGTCTTGTGTGCCAAGTGCCGGTCGTCCAGCCCCGTACCGCGCCCGGTTACCTCCTCCGCACAGACTCCGAAGGTGGCGGCAACCAGCGCGGCGGCCGGAGTTGTGTTGCCGATGCCCAGGTCGCCCAGGATTAACAGGTCGGCACCGGCGGCGATCTCGTCGGACGCGATCCGCTCTCCGACCCGGAGAGCACGGCGGACCTCGTTGATGCTCAGCGCGTCTTCGCAGTCGATCAGTCCAGACGACCGCCGTACGTGGTACGCGCTCACTTCCGGCGGGATCTCGTCGAGGTCGTCGTCGACGCCGACGTCGAGCACCCGGAGCGCCACACCGTGCTGTCGAGCCAGCACGCTGGCACTGGCCTTTCCGGCCACGAAAACGCGAACCATGGCCGCGGTCACCTGGCGGGGATAGGCCGATACCCCGAAATGCGAAATCCCGTGATCACCGGCAAGCACCACAGCGCGGACACGCTCGATCGGTCGTGGTGGGCAGACACCTTGGCAGGCCGCCAGCCACGCGGCGGTCGCTTCAAGCTGGCCAAGGGCGCCGGTGGGTTTGGCGAGCTGGGCCAGCCGAGTAAGCGCAGCCTCGTAGGCCGGACGCAATGGCGGATTGATCACCGGTCAGCCGCCTTCTCGGGCGGCTTGACTGCGGGCGTGGGCCGGCGGAGCAGTCGCGAGGTCAGTTCAGTCAGGCCGGCGCCGAGCACCGCCCACAGCACAAGCCCGGTGCCGAAGCTCGCCAGCCGGAATTGATAGAGCAGGCTCGCCGGGAAGCCAGCCGGCACCTCGTCATAGCTCGGCATCAGGGCGATGACCACCGTCATGGTGATCAGATATCCCGCGATGGCCGCCAGCGAGCCGTACCAGCTTCCCCAGCGGTTCGCGGCCCGCCGACCCAGCAGGACGGCCGCAGTCGCGGTGATCACCGAGATCGCCATCAAGACGAAGTACAGAGCGGTTCGCTGGCCGATCGTCTCGGGCTGACCGACGGATGGCGGGTTGGGTGGGTACGCCATGAAGGGCACGACGCCAATCGCGACAAACCCGATGGCGGTCACCGCGAGCGCCGTGCCACGTACCCCTAGTTCGCCGAGGCGCCCGGCGGCCAGGCCCGTGAGCACGCCGATTAGACCACCCAAGGTGACGCCCGCCAGAATCGTGCCGGTCAGCAGGCCGGCGCTGGCCTGGAGCCAGCGGGGGACAACAGTGTCCGCAGAAGCCTCCGCATTCGTCTGGGTCTCGTGGTCCTGGCCCGTGGAGTGCTCGATGGCGATGGCGGCATCGAGTGTCGGCTCGCCGGCGACGAAGGCGACACCGAAGGCGGCCAGTCCGGCAATCAGGCCGGCCAGCAGACCACGGACCAGGAAGTCTCGGGCGGACAACGGTCAGTGACAGGGAAAGCCGAGCAGGTGGCGCCCGTCGTGTAGCCATTCATGCACCGCAGTACCCGATACGAGCGACATGGCGCCCTGCTCAGTGCCGATGAAGTAGAACGCGGTCAGGAAGAGCAGTGCTGCGAAAATCAACCAGGGAAGGATCTGTCTGACCGAGATGGCGGGGACAGATACCCCAGGCTCGAGCGGCACGGCCACGCTGCGTGGCTCCGACATCTGATGTCCTCCCCGAGGTCCTAATCCGTTCTGACGGCACTCGGCGGAGACTGACTGACCCGGGTTTGGCGGCCATGACAATGGCCGGCCCGCGCGGAACTTCCCACGCCGTCAGCATTCCGCAAGTCCCCTCACGATATCGCTCCTGGCTCTCCGGCCCGGCAAGACGTCCGCGTGTCGATCGGTATGGTCGCGTCCATGAGAATCGCTGAACCCGGCGGAGTGCTGCGCCGGCTCGTTCTGCACCCTTCGGCGATCCTGCTGGCAGTCCAGTTGCTCGGCGTCCTGATCTACCCCTTCATCGAGACTGGAGCAGTCGGTCGAGGCCTGTTCGAGGCCTTCGGTGCGGCCGTGCTCGTCCTCGCCATTTGGGCGGTGCGATCGTCACCGGGTCCGACCTGGATCTTGGTGGCTCTCGCCATCGCGGCGTCGGTTCTCTCCATTGCCGATGCGCTGAGCACCAACGTCGTCCTCCAGCTCGCCTCAGCGGGCTGTCATGCGGTGTTCTACTTCTGGGCGGCCGGCAGCCTGATGGCCTACATGCTGGCCGACCGTGAGGTGACCACCGATGAGCTCTATGCCGTGGGCGCGACGTTCACGCTGGTCGCCTGGGCCTTCGCCTACCTGTTCGTGATCTTGCAAATCGCCCAGCCGGGATGCTTCATCGCCGCGGTCAACCCAGAACAACCTCGGAGCTGGATGGAGCTGCTTTTCCTCAGCTTCACGAACTTGTCAAGTACCGGCTTGTCCGACGTCGTGCCGATCGCCCCGCAGGCTCGGGCGGTCGTGATGATGGAACAGCTGGCCGGTCTGGCCTATGTGGCGCTGTTCGTGTCGCGCTTGGTCGGCTTGACCATCTCCCGCCAGATGGCCACAAGTACCGAAAGGCGTTGACCGTGTCCCAGCGACTGGTCGTCGTCGCCCATGGGGCTACAAGCGGCATGCGCGAGGCCATCTTCGGTGACCTCGGCCATCTGCTGGACGCGGCAGCCATCCCGGCGGTCCGCGCGCGGTTCGCTGGGTGGTTTCACGGCCCGGAGGTGGCCTGCGCCCAAACCGCCGCTCGACTCGGCGGTCCGGGGGAGGCCATGGCACGGCTGCGCAGCTGCGACTTCGGTTCGTGGTCCGGACGCTCACTGACCGATGTCGGTGCCGCGGACGCGAAGGCGGTCCGGCACTGGTTGGCTGATCCGCACGCGAAGCCGCACGACGGGGAGAGTCTGTCGGAGCTGATCTTGCGAGTCGGCGCCGTCGTCGATCAAACCCGATGGCCGCGGGGACAGAGCATCGTGGTCGTGACCCCGCTGGTCGCCCGGGCGGTCGCCGTCCACACCCTCGACGCTCCGCCGGAAACGATCTTTCGGATCGACATGCCTCCGCTTGGCCGCGTGCCGGTTTCGAGAAACACGAACTCGTGGCGGCTGAGATTCGATCAGGCAGCCGACCTCTAGCCGGCGTTGCCGCCGGCGCAGCCACGCTCCAGCTCGTCGGCGGTGATCACCACGGCGGCGGCGGTCCAGGCCAGCGGGGCGACCGACGCCGGTTGACCGTTGGCCAGCACCTTTTCGGGTAGGGATCCAGCAGCTGTCCGATGCTGATCCAGCCAACGGAGCATTTCCACGGCAGGCGCCCGCGGTCCGTGGCAGGCAGCCGCCATCGCGTAAGTGGCCACGGTGGGGGTCCAGCTGATGCCGTCACGGCGCCATGACCCCCCGGGTGCAAGCCCGCCCGCGGGTCGGCGCATGAAGGTAGGGGATCGCCGCCAGGCGTCCAGGGCGGCACGGTCGCCGGTACCGGCAAATGGGCTCACCATGAAGGTCACCCCTAAGTCGACGCTTCGCGCTGGACCACCGAGGTGGCGCGGGAAACCGTCGGCGGCGAACGCGTCGAGGACCGTTCGTTCGAAGCGGTCGGCCACCAACCCGACGAGGAACTGCCGGGGATCGTTGGTCGCCCCGTACAGCCGCTCAGCGCTGCGCAGGCCCGTCAGTAGCACCGAGCAGGTGGCCAGCGTCACCCGCCGCTCGGGGGTTTCCCAATAGTCGGCCGAGGCTGGGGGCAGGGTGGTGCCGTTCCCAGTCGATACCAGGATGGCGTCGATCGACCGATCGAGCAGGCCGTCGAAGTCGGTGACCAGCTGCCGGCGATCATCCTTGGCAGGCAGTTGGGAGGCCAGCTGGTCCATCGCCCAGACCGCCCAGCCGGAGCCGTCGAGCTGCAACCCGCGATCGTCCGGCGGTCCGGATCCGTCTGGACGATAGCGGGCCTCGAACTGACCCGACGCCGGTTGCGCAGTCGAAAGGAAGTTCAGGATGCGCCGGGCCTCGGCGATGTGCCCGGTGCGCGCCAAAGCGCTGGCGGCGAACGCGCTGTCTCGGGGCCACACGTAGCGCCACGCAGGCGCCCATCCAGCGACAGGCACACCGTACGGCAGGCTGAGCGTCTCAAGATCCCGTAGGGCGTTCTGCACCATCGTGGATCCGCCAAGTTCAGGAACCTCCGGCATCCGGCCGCCAGCCAGCCAGCTTCCGGACAAGCGAATCTCCGGCGATTCGGGGATGACGCCTGTCCCGGCTGCGGTCGCCCCTTGGGACAGTGCCGTTCCGGAGCCCGTGAGGGAGATGGCCGGGGTTGTGGTGTCCAACGTCGGGTGACTCTGGACCCAGAATCGGGGTGCCAGGTAGCAGCCCACGAGCATGGTCATGGCCAGCATTCCGGCGCTTGCGCGCCGCCGCGCCTCAGCGCTCACGGTCGGCGCTCCTCATGTCGCGCCTCAGTGGTCATGGTCGGCGCTCCTCATGTCGCGCCTCAGTGGTCATGGTCGGCGCTCCTCATGTCGCGCCTCAGTGGTCATGGTC